>JAGBSZ010000214.1 GCA_017631585.1 Bacteroidaceae bacterium | reverse complement strand
GCCTTCAAAGCTGCATCGAGACCTACTCGGTTAATAGTTTTCAACCCCGCTGCACTCACGCGCAACTGAATCCAACAATCTTCTTCAACATAGAAGAACTTCTTTGTAAACAAGTTCACATTGAAAAGACGCTTTGTTCTTCTCTTTGAGTGTGAAACATTGTTACCCACCATAGCTTTCTTACCGGTGATTTGACAAATCTTTGACATCTCTATATATTTTTTGTTTATTCTTTTGATACTTACTCAAAACAGTGTGCAAAGATATAAGTTTTTACATAACCATGCAAACAAAACCACAATTATTTTTAGCAGTTTTTAAAATTCCAAGGAAAATAAGGAGTGATAAACATTGAACGTTGAACAATGAGCATTGAGCGCCAACCGTTAACCGCTAATCGCTAATCGCTAACCGTTAATCGCTAACCGTTAATCGCTAACCGTTAACCTCCAACACCATTCTGAGTACTTCGCACACCGTATTTTCAATATTAGCTTCCCGTCCCTTATCCTGCAGCTGCAACAGGCGTGTGACAACCTTGTCGGCAACCTTTACTGCCACCCAAACCGTACCAACCGGTTTATCCGGCGTTCCGCCGCCTGGGCCTGCAATACCCGATGTGGCAACGGCACAATCTGCACCAAACCTCTGCGACACGCCACACACCATTTCGCGTACGACAGCCTCGCTGACAGCACCATATTTGCACAATGTATCACAAGAGACACCAAGCACCGCCTGTTTTACACTGTTATGATATGCCACCACTCCGCCAAGCATCACATCGGAACAGCCGGGCACGCGTGTCACAGCACTTGCTATAGCTCCGCCGGTACAACTCTCCGCAGTGGCAAATGTATAACCCTTACTGCGCAAAATTTCTACTATTTCAGCAGCCAACTGTTTAATTTCCGTTTCCATCGGTGAGGCGAACAACCTTATTATATATTATAGCACTGTCCTTGAAAAGGCAGGCTGGTCCATTGCACAAAAATCGTTATCGAGATACTTATAATATCCTACGATACCAATCATCGCCGCATTGTCGGTTGTAAAACCGAACTTAGGTATAAAAATATCCCACTTATAACGCTTTGCATAGTCGTGATAAGCCTGACGAAGTGCTGTATTTGCCGACACACCGCCCGACAGAGCAATACGTTTGATACCCAACGCCTTGGATGCCTTGTAGAGCTTATCCATAAGCACTGCCACAACCGTTGCTTCAAACGATGCAGCCAGGTCTTCTTTGTGCTCTTCGACATAATTCTCATTCTCTGCAACCAATTTGCGCAAGGTATAAAGAAATGAGGTTTTCAAGCCGCTGAAACTGTAATCATACCCAGGGATATGCGGTTTGCTGAAAGCATACGCCTTTGGGTCGCCCTGACGTGCAAGACGGTCGATAATAGGACCTCCGGGATAACCCAGCCCCATAACCTTGGCGCACTTATCCATTGCTTCACCGGCAGCATCATCGATTGTCTGACCGATGATTTCCATATCCTTATAGCTGTTCACCTTTACTATCTGCGAGTTACCGCCCGACACCATAAGGCAAAGGAACGGGAATTCCGGAGCTATATGTTCCACACCATCTTCTTTGATAAAGTGCGCCATTATATGCCCCTGCAAATGATTAACCTCAATCATTGGAATATTGAGCGAAGCTGCAAGTCCCTTGGCAAAGGATACACCCACGAGCAACGAACCCATAAGACCCGGTCCGCGTGTAAAGGCTATAGCAGTGAGCTGTTCTTTGGTAATACCGGCTCTTTTCAAGGCGGTATCCACTACGGGAACGATATTCTGTTCATGGGCACGCGATGCGAGTTCCGGCACCACTCCGCCGTATTGCTCGTGCACAGCCTGTCCGGCTGTAACATTGGAAAGCACCACATCGTTTTTCATCACCGCAGCCGACGTATCGTCGCACGATGACTCTATAGCAAGTATGTAAATATCTTTGGTTTGACTCATAAACAATTATTTTAGGCAAATATAATCATTTTTCTTCATTTTTGACTAATTTTGTCTGTCGGAACATATAAATACAGAACAAAAAAGAGTATGCGCATAGAGATTTATACAAAAAGCGAACTGTTGCCCGAGCTTATCGAAAGCCCGGCACTGCACTCTGCGCTGATGTTCCGTTCATACGAAAAGACAAAAGGTTGCACGCCTCACATGTTGGTGGCATACGACGAGAACAACAAAGAGATTGGTCACATTCTTGTAATCAAGCGCAAAAGATTCATACCGTTCCCACCTATGATGAGCCGTTGGTACAACATAAACGGTGAAGGCGTGTATCGTGCCGATTGCAACAACCGTGAAGAGATTTTCGCGGCATTCCTTGAAAAGGTGCTTGGAATGTTCAGTTTCAGACACTCTTTTATAAAGATACACAACATCGAGGATTCGCGCTTTGCATACGACATTTTGCGCAAACACGATTTTGTTCCCGTACGCGACCGTCGCATATACATATCGCTGCACAGCAAAGCACCGCAGGAACGCCTCACACGCGCTTATCGTGCCCACATACGCAAGGCTGAAAACAACGGCGTTACATACCGACGCGCCACGGCACCGCAGGAGATAGAGGACGGCATACAGCTGTTGCGCAACTATTACATAAGCAAGACACGCCGACTGCCAAGCAGAGAAACGCTCAATATGATGTTGCACAACAGCGACGGCACGCTCTCGGAACAGGCAAAAATGTTTGTAGTGATATATAAAGGAAAAGCCATAGGCAGTTCATTCTGCATGTATGACAACGACCGCGCATACCTATCATACTACTGCGGACTGCGCAAGAGCTATCCGACGCAATATCCGGGTATTATGGCAATATGGGCAGCACTGACCGATGCCCACAAGGAGGGGTTTGCACATTTTGAATTCCTCGAAGTAAGGTCGCGTTCACGCATAAATCCCAAATTCATAAGCGCACTGCTCAACTATGGCGGAAAGCAGAAAGGTACTCTGCGCTGGTTCCGCTTCAAATGGCATTGGCTGAATAAAATTTTACGTGCGATATACGTTTAGCTCTTTTTTCTCGTTATATAACAGATGAGAATGAGAATATACATAACCGCACTGCTGGCAATGCTTACACTATGCTCGATGGCACAGAAAGTCACCATCAAGGGACGTGTCACCGACGAAAACCACAAGCCGATAGAAATTGCCCAGATAAGTATTGTTGGCGAGCCTGTAGGCACAATCGCCGACATGAACGGTTATTACTCTCTCACATGCAACAGTAAAGACAGCCTTGTGGTGGTTTATTCAATGATTGGCTACCAGACACGCAAACGCACATTCCGTAACCCCACGGACACAATCACCGTTAATGTAATGCTTCCATCGTCGAGCCTTGCCCTGCAGGCAGTGGAGATTGTTGACAAAGAGCGTCAGATGGGAAGCACACAAAAGCTCGCCATGCCCGACAAGATACGTCTGCAGCCATCGGCAAGCGGAAACAGCATCGAAGACCTGATTAAATCACAGGCAGGAGTAAGTTCGAACAACGAAATGAGTTCGCAATACAACGTGCGTGGCGGTAATTTCGACGAGAACAGCGTATATGTCAATGGAATAGAGGTGTATCGTCCCCTGCTCATCCGTGCCGGACAACAGGAGGGATTGAGCTTCATAAACCCCGATATGGTGGGAGCAATAGAGTTCTCGACAGGCGGATTCGAGGCGAAATATGGCGACAAGATGTCATCGGTGCTGGATATCACATACCGCAAACCACGCGAATTTGAGAGTACGGTTTCTGCCAGCCTGCTCGGAGCAAGTGCATACATAGGCTGGGGAAACAACAGGATAAGCATCACAAATTCCGTACGTTACAAGAGCAACAACTATCTGCTGGGCACACTCGACACAAAAGGAGAATACAGCCCTAATTTCATCGACTATCAGGCATATATCGATTGGAGAATAACAGACAAACTGAGCCTCGGATTCATTGGCAACATTGCACGCAATGAGTATAACTTCACTCCCACCGACCGCGTAACAAGCTTTGGTACTCTCGAGGATGTAAAGGAGTTCAAGGTATATTTCGACGGATGGGAAACCGACCTTTTCCGCACAATGTTCGGAGCGGCATCGCTCAACTACTCTCTGAACGAATATCACGATTTTTCACTGCAGGCATCTGTTTTTCAGACAGTGGAACAGGAGACATACGATATTCTGGGAGAATATTGGCTGAACGATATAAACACCGACCAGGCAATGGGTGTAGGCGGTTACATGGAACATGCACGAAACTACCTGAATGCCAACGTTGTAAACGTAAAATTTACAGGCAAGCACTACCTGAAATCAAACGACTTGCGTTGGGGCTTGGAGTGGAAGAACGAGAGATTCAACGACAGACAGCGTGAATGGGAGCTTCGCGACTCCGTGGGCTACAGCATACCCAATGCCACCAATGGTTTACGCCCCGTATATAGCCTGAAAGCAAAGACTTCGTGCAACAGCAATCATCTGTTCGCATACGTTCAGGACACATACAAGTTCAACAGCAGCATAGGACTTGTTTCCGTAAATGCCGGAGCAAGACTCTCATATTGGGACTGGAACAACGAAGTTCTTTTTTCACCACGCGCATCGATTGGATTGATACCAAAATTCAACAAGGAGATGACCTTCCGCCTTGCAACAGGTATATATTACCAGACACCCTTCTACAAGGAGATGCGCGACACTGTAACAACAGAAGGCATTGCCGAAGTGGCGCTTAACAAAAAGATAAGATCGCAACGTTCGATACATTTTGTTCTTGGATACGACTACCATTTCAAAATCTTTGGACGACCTTTCAAGTTTACCGCCGAAGCATATTACAAAAAACTCGACAACATAATACCTTACACTGTTGACAACGTGCGCATTGTATATTATGGAGAGAACTGCGCAAAGGGATATGCCACAGGATTGGATATGAAACTCTTTGGTGAGTTTGTTCCGGGTACAGATTCATGGATAACGTTGTCGATTATGGATACCAAAGAGAGGATAAACGGCGGCGACTGGATACCGCGCCCCACAAACCAGCTGTTCTCTGCATCGCTATACTTCACCGACTATTTCCCATTCACCGACCGCTGGAAGATGAATCTGCAGGGTGTGTATGCCGACGGTTTGCCGTTCGGACCGCCACACAGCGGACGCGAGAAGCACATTTTCAATGCTCCGGCTTATATGCGTGTGGATATTGGCATGTCATACCGTTTGCTCGACAACGAGGAACGCAGGCACCGCACCGGCATAAAGAGCTGGTTTAAAAACATTTGGTTAGGCATCGACGCATTCAACATCCTTGGCATAAACAACGTGAATTCATACTACTGGGTAAAGGATGTAAGTAACAACAATTACGCTGTACCCAACTATCTCACAGGTCGCAGAATAAACGGCAGAATACTTATTGAGTTTTAAAACGGTTGCATCAAAAAAGATGCAACCGTTTTAAAACTATATTTATAATTCAATAAATTATAAATAATTTATATTACCTTCGTAAATTGAAATATTATAGCATAAACAGAACACAATCATAATGAAAAAACGTATTCTAACCATCGTGCTGCTTGCTGTGGCACTTTTCATTGCACCATGCGTGCAGGCACAAGCCCCGATTGATTCGCCCGAAAAGGCTATTGAAGGACTTTTAACACGTATCGGTGGCAACAGCGCACCCGACAAGTTCGAGATTGTAATTGATGAAAATCTCGCCGAGAATGGCAAGGATGTGTTCATCATAACATCGCTGAACGGCAAGCCCTGCATCAAGGGTAATAACCAGTTGTCGGTGGCAACAGGTATAAACTGGTACTTGAACCACTATGCACACATCAACCTCACTTGGAACAACCTAACAACAGACCTTTCAAAGGTCACTTTGCCTGTTCCAGCAACTGAGGAGAAGCATGTAAGCAGTGCAGCCTATCGTTACGACTTCAACACTTGTACATTCTCTTATTCTATGGCATTCTGGACTTGGGAACGCTGGCAGAAAGAGATTGACTGGATGGCTATGCATGGTATAAACGCTCCGTTGAACCTTGTGGGATTGGATGTTGTTACACGCAAATTCCTGCAAGAGCTTGGTGTAAGCGAAAACGACATCAACGCATACATTGCAGGTCCCGGATTCATTGCCTGGTTTGCAATGAACAACCTCGAGGGCTGGGGTGGTACAATCAACTCGCCTTCTACAGGCGTTGATATGAGCGGTAATCCCGACTGGTGGTACACACGCCAGGAGAACCTTTGCCGCAATATGCTCCAGCGCATGCGCGAGCTTGGCATGCAACCTGTTATACCGGGATTCAGCGGACAGGTACCAAATTGCATTACAAAATATACAATCAACGGCTTCAGCAGTGGCGACGTTATAAACAACGGCACATGGGCTGGCGGTTATACACGCCCCGACATCTTGAAGCCCAACACAACAAGCTATCAGACCTTTGCAACCGTTTACTACAAGCACCTGCACGAGGTGATGGGTGTGTCGGAGCTTTACAGTATCGACCCTTTCCACGAAGGTTCACTCCCAAGCGGTGTAAGCAACGAGACTTGCTACCCCAATATCATGAAGGAGCTTGACAACTACTACAACGGTGTAAGCCAAGAGGATAAAACAAAGAACAATGTTGACGAGCAACCTAAGTGGATTATCCAGTATTGGCAGAATGTACCACAGAGCGGTGCGTTCACCGCAATGAAAAATGCCGGTTACACAAACCGTTTTATCGGTCTCGACCTCTTTGCCGACAATATCTATGCCGACAACGCTGCAAAGTGGAGAACAAACTACTACGACACTTGCCCGTACATCTACTGTATGCTACACAACTTTGGTGGTCGTAGCGGACTGCACGGTCGTTTGGAAACAACGATGAACGGTTACTTCCAGGCTCTTGCAAAGAACAACAACTGCCAGGGTATTGGTGCTACTCCTGAGGGTACAGAGACCAACCCGATACTTTATGACATGCTCTTTGAACTTCCCTGGATGGACAAAAATCCGGGCGCAGATGCGTGGTTGGCAGAATATTCTCACTCGCGCTACGGTGTCGATTCAAAGACCGCTCCCGCTGCTCTCGATGCTTTGAAAAACCTTAAGAAATCTGTTTGGGATTGCAGGGTTAACCAGCAAGGTACATCAGAGGCAGTAATCCTTGCGCGTCCAAACTGGACTATCAATAGTGTTTCATCTTGGAGTACTTCGGCAATATATTGGGACACACAGGATGTTCTCCTTGCTGCCGACCAGTTGTATTCTGTTAAAGACCTTGTAACAGCAAACGGCGGACAGGACGGTATCGCGAACTATAATTATGACTTTATCGACGTTGTTCGTCAGGCTATGGTTGATTATGCAGCACAGTTGCTACCGCTCATCAACAATGCTCGTGGCAACAATGCAGAATATACACGTCTTTATAAACTCTACCTGCAGTTGATGCTCGACCTTGACAAGATGCTATCGTATGATGAAAACTTCAAACTCGAGCGTTGGACAAGCCTTGCGCGCAACATTGCTGATGAGGTTGCCGGTACAACAGAGAATGACCGCAACTGGCTTGAGTGGAACGCACGTACACAGGTGACTGTGTGGTCAAAGGGCAACACTGACCTTCACGACTACTCCAACCGTTGCTGGGCAGGACTTATAAAGGACTTCCACTACTGGCGTTGGAAATACTTCTTCGAGAACAACGGCAGTGCCCCTAACGATGGCTGGCACAATGGTTTCGAGTATCCCTGGACTGTTGACTTCAACGGCACATACAACTATGCAGGTGACTACTCGAAGGTGGTTATACCAGATGATATGACAGCAACAGAAAAGGCAGCACAGACATTCGGTAACTACTTTGGTCGCGTAAAGGGTGCTACAAAGAACTATATCTTCCCAATGGGTGTTGCAACCAACGCAACAAAGAGCGATGTAATTGCAGAAGTTTATCGCGGACAGGAGATAGAACTTCCTCTCATCATTGGCAAGGAGGTTACAATTTCAAGCGTTTGGATTGACCTGAACAACGACGGCAATGAAGGCAATGGTGAAACACTCACTGCCAACGGCAACAATGTAATAGTCCCAGCCGATGCAGCTATTGGCAAGACCACTGCCAAGGTAACATACAGCGATGGCACTGTTATCACATTCAACCTTGCACTCGTTGAGAATATCACAGAAAATCGTACCGTTACAGCCAATGCGGAAGCGAACGGAACTGTAGCAATAGAAGGTACAGACAAACTAAGCATAACCAACAAAGAAGCGGTAAAGATTACAGCTACAGCAAACACCGGATACAATTTCAGCCACTGGACAAACGGTGAGGGAGAAAAAATCAGCAATGATAACCCATATATATACTATGGCAAGGAAGATGCCACTTTCACAGCAAATTTCATCCAGGATAAGTGGGGTGTTGTAGCGTGCAATGGAACTCTCAGTGGAGATATTGCCTCTTACGGTCAATTCATCCACAACCTCTCTTTTGCATATTATAATCGCGAGGCTGAAACAATCCTTGAAACAACAGATGCACCAAAAGAAATTTTCAACACAATACCGCAAATCATAAATGTACCACAGGGTGCCAGCTTTGATGTGGAATATAACAACGGCAATAAAGAGGGTTTGAAATACTGCTACTTCCGTGCATTCATCGACCTGAATGCAGACGGTGATTTTGACGACGAAGGCGAATTATTGAAAGAAGTTGGTTCAAACGGTGCGCAAAATACCGCTGTATGTTCTAACAAAATCAATGTAATTCTCCCCTATGATGCGCCATTAGGTATTACACACATGCGTTTGCGTTTCGACGGTGCATGGGACAACAATAACAAACCTGCAAACAACGGTGCAAAGGCTGCATCTATCCGCCCTGTATATGAAATAATCATAAACATCACAGAGAAATCGGATAAGGCGGCAAACATCATTGTAAAGAGCAATAACAGCGATTGGGGAACAGCGGAAGTTTGGACCGACGAGACACCCGATGGCTCAACAGGCACCGAGTGGGTTGTAAGTGCAAATATCCCAATGTACCTGCGTGCTAAAAATACAAGCGGAGATGTTGAGTTCCTCGGATGGAAAGACCAATACGGACGTATTGTGACAACTGAAGCCGAATATACCATGTATGCGCGCGAGGATGCCACATACATAGCCATATTCAACAAGGGAGAGAGCAGAAAACAACTTGGCACACTCATTGCCAATGCCGAGAAACTTATAAAGAGCATCGCCAACGTAACACCGCAAGGCAAAACAACAGCATTGGAACTTCAGACAACAGCGAGCAATGAGCCTTATTATCTGTGGTCAAATGCTCCAGACCCGACAGAGGGAAGCATTGCATATCTTGTTGACGGAATAAAGAATGATGCCAACCGCTTCTTCCACACGAATTGGCACAATGTTGCAACAAACGAGGGATACCACTACATTGAGGTTGACCTTGGCGATGAAAACATATTTTCTGCATTCAAGCTGTACTATAACACCAGAAATACTACAAGTACTATGGATTACCCCGATGCAATAACAATAATGGGCAGTGACGACAAATTGAAATATGACCCAATCGTCACTATAGCAGAAAACCTTCCGCAGAAATCAAGTTCGGACTATAATTCCGATATATTCAACTGCAACAACAATCCTCGTTTTTTACGATTCAAGATTACAGCAGAACGAACATACTGGCACATGGGAGAGTTTACTCTGTATGCAATAAGTTCCAAGGCAAACATCAAAGAAGAGTACAGCAGTGTAAATGCAGAAGATGTTGAGTTGCTTTACGATTTGACAGCTGTGGCAAAAAAGCTATACGACAACAGTTTCGACAACAATGAGCTGGACAATATGTACCAAAGGCTAAATGAACGATATACTTCTCTGATGGAAAGCACGGGAATAAACGATATCAGAACAACTGATTGCCTCAATGACACTATATATGACTTGGGAGGTCGCAAGCAGGAGAAAAAACCGAAAAAGGGTATTTACATAATGAACGGAAAAAAGAGATTGGATAAATAAAAAAGAAATGCCGCTTCATCGGTGAAGCGGCATTTCTTTTTTATTTACTTGAACGCATCAAGATTATGCTGTTCGTATAGTTGTTTGCCTTCGGCTGTGTAAAGGATATCGATACGTTCCTTATAGAACTTCTCAACCTTGCCACGGACAACCTTCATGGTGCTGTTCATCATACCGTTCTGCTCGGTAAATGCTTCCGGCAGCACAGCAAAACAACTTGGCAACCAGCGTTCAGGGAACATACCGGCATGCTCACCACCCTTCTTGAACATATCCACATCGGCTTTCACCAATTCGCAAGCAACCTTGCGACCTGCTTCTGTTGCAAGGTCAAGCCCCTTCTCTGCAAGAGTGCGCTTGATGTAATCTTTGTTAGGAACAATAAGTGCTGTTGTGTATGGTGACTGGTTGTTATACAGGATAACCTGGTCTATTGTGGGGCAAAGGCTTACAAAAGCCTCCTCAATACCTTCGGGGCTGTATTTTTCACCGTCGCTTGAGATAAGCAGACTCTTGAAACGTCCTTTGACATAGAGCAAGCCCTCTTCTGACATATAACCGAGGTCACCGGTGTATAGATAGCCGTCGCGCACTGTTTCGGCTGTAGCAACAGGATTCTTCCAATAACCTGCCATGACATTCTCGCCCTTTACAACAATTTCACCAAGTTCACCAACGGGAAGTTCCTTACCGTCGGCATCACAGATTTTCAGTTCGATAGGCTTAACGAGCTTACCGCTTGAACCAAAACGATACAGATCGGGACCATTTGATGAAATTACAGGTGTCGCTTCGGACAATCCGTAGCCCTGATACATTGGCATACCCACACCAAGATAGAAATGTTGCAAATCCTTATCAAGCAATGCTCCACCACCTACAAAGAAACGCAATTCGCCTCCGAAATTCTCGCGCACCTTTGAGAATATAAGTTTATCGAATAGTGCAACAAGCGGTTTAAGGAATACACGCATACCCTTTGAATCGAGATTGCTGTCGCCATAATATTTCTGACGAACGGAGATACCCCAATTGAACAAAGTCTCTGTTACTTTACCCTTGGCGTGGATAGCACCTTCGATATTCTTCTTGAATGTCTTTGCCAATGAAGGTACAGACAAAATGAAGTGAGGGCGAACCTCTTTGATATTAAGAGGAATATTCTTCAGCGTCTCAAGACCTGTGCGACCAACCTGCACCGTTGCAGCTGTGGCACCGCGTGACATCATTATATAGAAACCAACTACGTGTGCAAAACAGTGGTCGAGAGGCAGGATAATGAGTGTGCGCCAGCCTTGGTCGATGTGTACAAGCGTCAACGCCTGCTCCACATTCGCCGTATAGTTACGATGTGTAAGTACAACGCCTTTAGGGTCGGCTGTAGTTCCGCTGGTATATGTAATTGTTGCTATATCGTCGTTCTGAAGAGATTGTCCCACTGCAAGGAACTCTTCCATTGTATGCGAAGCAAGGAACTCGTCACCCAACTTCATTACCTCATCAATGGCAATCTCTTTGTCTTCGAGTTCTCCGGCATTGCCAAAGACAATAATCTTTTGTACATCAACAAGTTTATCCTTTATCGAACGTATCTTCTTAAGCTGATAGTTCGACACAAGTATGAACTTTACATCTCCGTGTATGAGACGGAACAAAAGGTCGTTGCTCTCCTCAAGTTTGATTGAAAGAGGCACATTCACTGCTCCTGCATAGAACATCGCCAATTCACCAATGACCCACATGTTGCAACCTTCGCTCAAAAGAGCCATATTATCGCCCTTTTTCACTCCCAAAGCCTGATAACCTGCGCCCAAACGATACACCTGTTCTTTCACCTGAAGATAGGTTGTTGGCTTGAAACCCTCCTTCTTATCGGTCTTTTCCAAAAGGAATGTATTTTGAGGGTATAATCTTACCGATTCTTCAAAAAGATCTACGAGTGTTTTCTTCATAAAATATCTTTTTTTAATTCATAAAATAGAAGCTCCAAAGGTAATCTCCTATATCTTTATCAATGCGAAGATAATAAAAACCTTTGTTATCGAACAAAAAAAACTTATTTTGTTTTAATTTTACACAAGAAAAGGTAAAAAAAGTACAAAAAAGAATAAATAAAAGCACAATCCATGTGAAACAGACAAAGAAAAATGTCACCAAACCATTATTTTAGACAAAGTAGATTAGGTTTAGATTATTTTTTTACTACCTTTACAAAATAAAGATATTAACAAATTATGGAAAAGGGATTAAAGTGGTATCAGAAAACAGGCTTGGAGCTATTATGGATTTTCAGCCTGATAATAAGCCACACTCCAAGATTTTTCAAATATTATATACTCAAGCCCATTGTTGCTTTTATCCTTATGCTCTCATGCTATCGTTCAAAGGTAATAAAAAGCAACCTCAAGAATTCATTCCCCGACAAAACAGCCAAGGAGATAAACAAAATAGCACGACGCTATTACCTGTTCCTTGGAGAGGTGATCATTGACACTATAAACCTTGTGGGAGCCGGTGAAAGACGCAAGGATTTTGTTGCAGACTGGGTAAACAGCAAGGAGATGAACGAAAAGTTCGGAGGCAAGGATTGGATTGCAGTAGGAGCGCACTACGGTTGCTGGGAATATATGCTGTTATGGAGCCGACAACTGGAAGGTTCAAAGCTGATGGGTGTATATCACCCTATGGAAAGCATTGTTTTCGAGTATTTTTACCGACGCCTGCGCAATGTTTCGGACAAGCTGATACAAGTTCCCATGAAGCAGACAATACTCCATTTTCTGCGCAACCGCAAGAATGGATACGGCACCGTAATGGGACTGGTTGCCGACCAGAGTCCCACCCTGCGCCCCGACAGCCATTGGTTCAAGTTCCTGAACCAGCATACAGCATTCCACGACGGTGCAGAAGCCATGGCATTGAAATTCAACTTACCGGTATATTTTGCATACAGCAAACGAATTGCTCCGGGACGCTATGAGATACGTTTCGATGAGATTTACAACGGAACGGATGAGGTTGCACCACATGAGATAACAGAACGTTACGTCAGAAGACTCGAAAGCATGATTATGGAGTGTCCTGAACTGTGGATGTGGTCGCACAAAAGATGGAAACACAATCCGGAAAAACAAATCGCACGATTTGGCAAGTGTACATTAGAAGAACAAGCATAAACACACCATTGCTTAAAACAGACAAGAACTATGGATATAGTCATAACATACGTGAACGGTCTTGACCCTGAATGGCAAAAGGACTACGAGAAGCACACCAATACGCCAATATTGGAAAAACGGTTCCGCGATTGGGGCACACTCAAATACCTGATGCGTGGCATTGAAAAGAATATGCCGTTCATACGCAAAGTGCATCTTGTAGTTGCACGCGAAAGCCAAGTGCCGGAATGGGTGAACCGTAACGAGGTAAACATTGTTCTGCACAAGGATATTATCCCAGCCGAACATTTGCCTACATTCAACTGCAACCCTATTGAAATGCATTTGCATCGCATAGAAGGACTTGACGAAGAATATATCTATTTCAACGATGATATTTTCCCATTAAAACCATGCAAAGCTACTGACTTTTTCGTTGATGGACGTGCAATGCTCGGCATGAGCAGACATTTGTTTGCATTCAACATGTTCAAGAAGATTTGCAGAAACTCCAACAGAATTGCACGAAAAGCCATTGGTTTAAAACCGTCGGTTTGTTTCTTACGTCCGCAGCATATTTGCACTCCCATGCTCAAAAGCCAATGCGAGGAATTATATCAAAAAGTTGAGACAGAAATTATCTCATCACTCACAAAAACAAGAAGCAGCAACAATCTTAACCAATATATGTTCCTTGATTATATGTATCTGAAAGGAATGCTGATTAACAAACGTATGTCAAAGAAACATTTCTCTTTGGGAGTGGCATCAGAAGATAAAATACGTAAATATATCGTAAACCCCAAGCATAGTCTGGTTTGTATAAATGATGTACAAATGAGCGAAGAGAGTTACAACGAAATACGCAGAACCCTTTTGAACACTTTTGAGCAGGTTCTACCGGAGAAATCAAGATTCGAATTATAACAGAATATTCCAGTTCAGTTATGACAAACCAACCTATCGATGCTGTAATAACATGGGTTGACGGCAACGACGAACGACATAAAGCCAAACGGATGAAATACGGCAATGAAATAATCTTCAATGCCGAAGATATTGCCGGTTCTTCAAGATTTGCAAGCCTTGGAGAGATATTCTATTGCGTTGCCTCGCTCAACAGATATGCTCCATGGATAAATAAGATATATCTTGTAACAGACGAGCAAAATCCCGAGATTGATTCATTGATAGAGAAACATTTTCCTGACGGACACATACCAATGGAAATTGTCGATCACAAGACAATCTTCCGCGGTTACGAAGAATATCTGCCCACATTCAACTCAATATCCATAGAGTCGATGACATGGCGCATTCCCGGACTGAGCGAACACTACATCGAGTTCAACGATGACCTTATACTTGCGGCTCCGGTAACACCTGAAGACTTCTTCACCACCGACGGGGAAGTCGTATGCTACGGCAAAAAGAGCAGCTATATTTTGACAAAACTTTCAAGAATACTGAAACATCGTAAAAAAGGAGGCAAAAAGGTAACGTTCAAGGAGACCATGCTAAATGCTGCATCCTTGTTAGGAAAATACTGTTCATTCATAAAGATATACCATACACCTAAATCCTTGTTGAAGAGTGTATATAAAAAATACTTCGACGAAAATACTGAGCATCTGAAGAAAAATATATCACACCGATTCAGACACCACACGCAGTATAATCCGCAAGAACTTTTCTATCTGCTCATGGATAAGGAAAAGCGTTGCGAACTCCGCTCGGCAAACAAGAACCTGATGTATCTGAAGCCAAAGGATATAGGTTACATCCAAAAGAAACTGGACCGTTTCACCCTTTCGTCTGAAACAAAATTCGGATGTTTCAATGCTATTGACCTGGCTTGCGAAGAGGGGCAAAAGATGATAATAGGATGGATTGAAAAAAGAATCGGACTTAAATAAACGAACAGGGACAATCATACGATTGTCCCTGTTCGTTTATTGTCACATTTTCCGCAAAAAATCAGGATAATTATTGCGTTTCAATTTTAAATGCCTATCTTCGCATGAAGTAGCAGTATTCAATTATAAAATTATTGCGATATGAAGATTTCAAGAATTGAACATTTGGGAATTGCAGTAAAAAGCATAGAAGAGGCTCTACCATACTACGAGCAGGTATTGGGCTTTGAATGTTACAACATTGAGACAGTCGAAGACCAAAAAGTGCGCACTGCATTTCTAAAGGTAGGAGAAACAAAGATAGAGCTTTTGGAGGCAACATCGCCCGAAAGCACAATAGCAAAATTCATAGAGAACAGAGGCGAAGGCATACACCACATTGCATACAAGGTTGAGGATGGTGTAGCAAATGCACTTGCCGAATGCGAAGCAAAGGAGGTACGCACTATTGACAAAGCTCCGCGTGCCGGTGCCGAAGGTTTGCATATTGCGTTCCTGCACCCCAAAGCCACACAAGGCGTTCTGACAGAACTTTGCGAAGAGTAAAATATAGCAATTTATATTAGAATTTTAAACAACTTCAAATATCATGAGCAAGCAATTTGAAAAAATCAAAGAGCTGGTAGCCTTGCGTGCAAAGGCTCGCTTGGGAGGTGGAGAAAAAGCCATCGAAAAACAGCACGAAAGAGGTAAATACACCGCACGCGAGCGCATTGACATGCTACTCGACAAAGGCAGTTTCGAAGAGATGGATATGTTCGTCACACACCGTTGCACCAACTTTGGTCAGGAGAAGAAGCAGTATCTTGGAGACGGCGTTGTAACTGGTTGCGGAACAATTGAAGGACGACTTGTATATATATTTGCGCAGGATTTTACCGTCACCGGCGGTTCGTTGTCGGAGACCATGGCACAGAAGATATGCAAGATAATGGATATGGCAATGAAGGTGGGCGCGCCGGTTATTGGTATCAACGACAGCGGCGGAGCACGTATTCAAGAGGGTATAAATGCTCTTGCAGGATATGCTGAGATATTCCAGCGCAACATCATGGCATCGGGAGTGATTCCGCAGATATCAGGAATATTCGGTCCTTGCGCAGGAGGTGCAGTATATTCTCCGGCATTGACAGACTTTACAATAATGATGGAAGGCACTGCATATATGTTCCTTACCGGTCCTAAGGTAGTAAAGACCGTTCTTGGCGAGGTGGTTACACAGGAAGAACTTGGCGGTGCAAGCGTACACGCAAGCAAATCGGGTGTTACACATTTTACCGCTCAGACCGAAGAAGAAGGTCTTATGCTCATACGCAAACTGATGAGCTACATTCCACAGAACAACATGGAGAGCGTGCCTGATGTCCCATGTACCGACCCTATCAACCGCACAAGCGATATTCTGAACAACATAATCCCCGACAACCCCAACCAGGCGTACGACATGTACCGCGTCATTGCAGAGGTTGTCGATAACGGCGAGTTCCTCGAGGTGCATCGCGACTATGCACAGAACATTATCGTCGGTTTCGCACGCATGAACGGAAAGGCTGTAGGTATAGTAGCCAACCAGCCTTGCAAATATGCCGGTGTACTCGACTGCAACTCTTCGCGCAAAGGCGCACGCTTTGTACGTTTCTGCGACGCATTCAACATACCGCTTGTAACACTTGTGGATGTTCCGGGATTCCTGCCGGGAACAGCACAGGAATACAATGCAGTCATTCTGCATGGAGCAAAATTGCTATACGCCTTTGGTGAGGCTACTGTCCCCAAAGTTACAGTGACACTGCGCAAGTCATACGGCGGTTCGCACATTGTAATGGCTTGTAAACAGTTGCGTGCCGACATGAACTACGCATGGCCAAGTGCAGAAATTGCCGTTATGGGTGCTGCCGGAGCTGCAGAGGTGCTTTACGCCAAAGAGGCAAAGGAGGCAGAAAATCCCAAAGCATTCATTGCAGAAAAGGAAGAGGAGTACAACCGTTTGTTCGCCAACCCTTATCAGGCGGCAAAATATGGTTACATCGACGACGTTATAGAGCCTCGCAACACCCGCTTCCGCATCATACGCGCATTGGCACAGCTTGAAGGCAAACGTCAGGAACTGCCAAAGAAGAAACATGGTAACATTCCACTATAAACATTTATATTATGGAAGACAAAAAGATAGACAATGCCGTTGTTGCGGCAATATCCATGGCTCTTGAAAGCCATTTCGGCAACAACATACACGACATAGAAAGTGGTGTATTGACTATAAGCTATGTAAACAAGAATTGGAACAACCTAAACAGATAATACCATGAAAGAGTATAAATATAAAATAAACGGCAACGAATATGCCGTTTGCATCAATGAGGTTAACGACACAACAGCCAATGTAACAGTAAACGGTGAAGAGTACAAGGTTGAATGGGAAAAACCCAAAGAGGAAAAACCTGTTGTAAAGGTACAGCCTGTAGTTGCAAAGCCGGCTCAGGCAAACCCGACACCAGCTGTTGCACCCGCTGCGGCAGTCAAAGGAAATGCCATAAAGACACCACTACCCGGTGTAATCATCGACGTAAAGGTTAACGTTGGTGATACAGTAAAGAAAGGTGACACTGTAGTTGTTCTTGAAGCAATGAAGATGGAGAACAACATCAACGCAGACCGTGACGGTAAGGTAACAGCAATTCAGGCGGCTAAAGGCGACACAGTTGCCGACGGCGCAGTGCTGGTAGTACTGGAATAAGAGGTACAATATATTCAATATTTTCAAAGTAAAAGAGATGTTTTCGTTGAAAACATCTCTTTTACTTTGAAAATGGCTTATCATCCCCCCAGCACTGATTCATCCACGATTTGCTTTTAGCCTCAACAGGATTATCCTGCGGAATCCAGAAAGAAAAATCCTCGCCCCCAT
>JAGBSZ010000213.1 GCA_017631585.1 Bacteroidaceae bacterium | reverse complement strand
GAATAGCATCTGGATTCAGCTGCGCAACAACCTCGCTGTTGACATTGAGAGAAGAGCCACAATCAAGAACTCTCCCCTCAGAAAGAGTTTTTTTCACACCGGGAGAATACAAGTAACGGCTGTCGCAGACACCGGAAACCGCAGACAAGGCATCCAGTTCCTCAAACAACAAAGCATGAACACCTGAAAAAAGAATAGCACGTTCAATGGGAGTGCGTACAACAATACCGGAGGGAAGATTTTCAGGAGGCATACTGTCAGACGGAACAAGCAGATAACGGTTCAGCAGTCCCTTTCCCCACGGGTTCTTTACATCGACAACCGTATAACCATTACAGTCTGTTATTTGAAGTAATGACGAATGACGCATATTCACCTTCTCACCATCAATCTGTCTAGCATCCGCATTATTGCACGAAACAGCAAACAGCAATATTAAGCATGGAAGCAAAGCATCAACAGATATGCGCACCAATCGCCTCATACAATCACTCATTACCCTCGTTTACCACACGCAACTGCTGACGGATACTTTCAGAATGCACTGCCTCGAATATACTCTTCACTGCCTCGATATCAATTTTTCCGTCTTTGCAATATTTTGTATAACGTTCAATTGTCTTGTTGTATCGGAACGGCTGAAAGACTGTCAATCCCTTTTCGCGCTTCACTGCGCCAATCTCACGAGATACAGCCATACGTTGTACAAGCAGTTCCATAAGCTTGTCATCAATTTCATCAAGACGGTTACGATATGATTGAAAATCGACATTGTCACTTTCGGCAGAACGACGCACCAATTTACTCATGATTATTTCAAGTTCATCGGGCGTTACCTGCTGACGAGCATCGCTCAATGCACACACCGGGTTGCAGTGCGTTTCAATCATCAGGCCATCGAAATTCAAATCCAACGCCTGCTGCGACAACGACAGGACAAGTTCTCTTTTACCGCCAATATGGCTTGGGTCGCATATCATTGCAATATCCCCCATACGACGACGGAACTCTATAGGCAATTGCCATTGCGGAGCATTACGGTAGAACTTTTCACCATACGCCGAAAAGCCACGATGTATTGCACCAAGGCGTTTAACTCCGGCATTGTAAAGACGTTCAAAAGCACCTATCCACAAATCGACATCGGGATTGACCGGATTCTTTACAAGTACAGGAACATCCACACCACGCAAAGCATCTGCAATCTCCTGTACAGCGAATGGGTTAGCCGTTGTACGTGCGCCAATCCAAAGCAAATCAATACCTGCCGCAAGAGCCTGCTCTACATGTACAGCAGTTGCAACCTCCGTGGAGACATACATACCCAGTTCGCTTTTTACGCGTTGCAACCACTGCAGCGCCTCCTGCCCCACTCCTTCGAAACAACCGGGGCGGGTACGCGGTTTCCACACTCCTGCACGGAAAAGAGCAACACCCTTTTCCTTCAACGCCGAAGCTACAGCCATCACCTGCTCTTCGCTTTCTGCACTGCACGGACCGGCAATAAGCACAGGACGTTTAACAGAATCAAATATTTCGATATTCTCAAAGTTCATCATTCAATTTAAAGAAAAGTTTATTTGCATTTTCCGTTGTCACACGCGCTACTTCATTGACAGAACATTCATATACTCCTGCCAAGAATTCTGCGACATAAGGAATATAGGCACTCTCGTTGCGTTTTCCACGGAAAGGAACTGGAGGCAGATAAGGTGAATCAGTCTCAAGCAGTACCCTACTGAGAGGCACATTCTTTAAAACTGACGGCAGCGCAGATTTCTTATATGTTACAACGCCACCTATTCCCAAATAAAAGCCATCGAAAGAAAGGAGCTTTTGCGCCTCCTCCTCACTGCCTGAGAAACAATGAAAAACGCCTGTAAGCCCTTTGCCACGATAAGCAGTCATTACATCATACAACTCCTTGAAAGCGTTGCGCGAATGAACAGCCAATGGCAAACCCGTTTCAAGAGCCCACCCTATCTGTGCATCAAAAGCATCAAGTTGTTCCTTTTTACGGGTATCGTCCCAATAGAAGTCAAGCCCCACCTCTCCAACAGCAATAAAGCGGTTGTCACTCTTGAGATGTGAATAGATAATGTCGAGCGCAGCCTTATAATCTTCACCAAGTTCTGTAGGATGCAATCCTGCCATCGGATAGCAGACTCCGGGAAACTCCTCACACATAGCCAATATTGCGGGTAGCGACTCAGCCGTTATTGACGGCAGGCATAGCTTTTTCACGCCGGCATCGACAGCACGTTGCACGGCTAATTTTCTATCCTCATCAAATTCCGGAACAAAAAGGTGGGTATGCGTATCTACAAACTCAATCATTATCATTTTTTTTTACGGTCGGGACGGTCATAATAGATAACACCGTACGAGGCACATTTCCTAATCCTCTCCTCACCTTGAAAAACAGAAAAAGCATTCTCTATTTCACCCCATGCCTCAAATATTATCTCATCGGCTTCGAAACGCATATCCGAAATATTGCGTAATGCATCGTTGGTGCGTTGCTGAAGTGAATGTTGCTTTTCATACATCTCCTTGAATATTTCAAAGACAACAGAAACGCGTCCCATAGTAGGATTATATATAGGCACACCGCCTTCACTCTGACGGCGACGCTCGCCTTCAATAACCTTGATTCCCCACTCGAGAACAGATGATTCAGAGAAAAGATTAGGAACGGTATCCTCATCCTCGGGTAATCCGTAGTATGGACGTTTATTGCGGGCTATCTCACCGCGCATTATCGACATGCTCAGCACCTGAATGAAGTGCGACACATACATTCGCGCCTTTCTCAATGCGGCATCATACTCCTTATTGGCTTTTTTTGACGACTGCTCGCTTACACAACGCTTATATACAGAAACTTCGCGTGAGAAACGTTCGAGAAAATCCTTGGCACGATGATATGTGTTATGCGACAATACATTGGTGTATATGCCATTCTGCGTGCTGCTATCGACAGCCGCCCTCAAGGTGCGTATGCGTGCCTGGTCGGTCTTAGGCAATCGGCGATATGGCATGACAATCAGAGCTTACGATTCAACAATGAGTTAGCAAAAAGCTTAAGATTGGCTTTTTTATCTTCCGGCACGGATATTCTGTCGATATATTCATCGCACATTGCAAAAAGCGATTCAATACGTTTTTCACAAATCTCCTTTACACCGAGTTTGTTGTACATGTCGGTAAAGAACGCAATCTTCTCCTGTTCGTCAAAATCCTTCTTTGCCATCCATTGCTTCATCTCTGCAAACTGCTCTTCCGATGCCTTATTCAATGCCGTGATAAGAAGGAAAGTCTTTTTGTTACAGCATATATCACCGCCAATCTTTTTACCGAACAACGCCTGGTCGGCATATACATCGAGCAAGTCATCCTGCAACTGGAAAGCAAGTCCCATTTTCTCACCATATTGATAGAGATTCTCGAGGTCTGCTTCACTTGCTCCGGCAAGCATACCTCCCAATTTCATTGATGCGGCAAGAAGAACTGATGTCTTGAGGCGAATCATCTCAAGATATTCATCCTCGGCAACATTGTCACGGGTTTCAAACTCAATGTCATACTGCTGACCGTCACCAATCTGCTTTGCAGTTTCTGTAAACAAGGCAAGCATTGATGGCAACTTTTCTGTCGGCACATGGGCAAGAAACTCATACGCAAGAACAAGCATTGTATCACCCGACAGTATAGCCGGAACATCTCCCCATTTTGCACAGACAGTTGGTTTTCCGCGACGGATATCTGCACGGTCCATCACATCATCATGTATAAGTGTGTAGTTGTGATAGGTCTCCATTGCCACAGCCGGGTAAAGAGCATCTTCAACTGACTCCTTATATAAATTATACGCCATAAGGAACAATACCGGTCGCACACGTTTGCCACTCTGCTCCAAAGTATATCTTATCGGAGCATACAATTCGCATGGTTCACGTTCAAACTTAAGATTATCTATAAAAAGATTTACCTTATCTCTTAATTCTTCCCAAGTGTACATAGTATATACTTATTTAAATTAAAAAAAGAGGCTGCACTGCAGCCTCTTTCACTTATATTATTCTTTTTACTGCAAACGGAATACAACCGGCAAAGTAAAGAATACGCGTACTGGCTTTCCTGCCTGCTTACCGGGTGACCATTTAGGCATACCGCTAACCACGCGCATCGCCTCCTTGTCAAGATAAATATCACCTGAACTCTTCAACACCTCAACGCCGGTAATAGAACCGTCCGAGTTAACAACGAAACGGATAAAAGAACGACCCTGAGAGTTATTGTCACGAGAGATTCTTGGATAGCTGATGTTATCCTGTAGATATTTCATAAGAGCTTTCATACCACCTGGGAACTCGGGCTGTTGTTCTACAACCTGGAACACCTGCTCTTCAACAACTTCCTCTTCAACAAAGATGTTTGTATTATCAGTAACCTCTACGACCTCACCCATTTCCTCAAGAGAAACGAGTTCACTCTCTTCGATTTCCACCTCGTCCTCTACAATCTCGATGATATCGACAATCTTCTTTGCTTCGGGAGGAGGAGGAACAACTTTCTTCTCAGGAATAGTAAAAGGCACCAGAATGTCAATAGGAATATCAAGAGCCTGCTGCTGAGCCTTTTTCTCTTTCTTCTCCTTTTTCTCAAATGTTGTAAACTCCACCACAGCAAATGTAACAGCAAAAACAATTACAAAACCCATCAAAAGCCATGTAAACGAGTGCTGCTCCAAATTTGCTTTGGCACTTTTCTTAACCTCAAGTTCCAATTTGCGGTTTCCACCGTTCTTAACTTGCTGATTTCTCTCTGTATTCATATTGTAAAATTGTATATATTTTCTAACGGACAAAAATAAACAATATTTTTCAATACACACGATGAAATACAATCTTTTTTTAAAATTAAAAAGATTTTCTTTCTACAACAACATAAAATATCTTCTCCAACGTTATAAAAATGATAAAATCATATCGTTATTTTATATGTTTACGAATAGTGATAAACAAAAAAATCATTATCTTCGCAAAGCAATAAACCAAAAACAATTGCAAAACTACACAATTTATCAAGAAAGTGAAACTTAAATATTTTATTTTTTACACACTCATGCTTTTACCTCTTTGCCTATCGGCGCAAAGCGGTGAATATGCCTTTAAATTCCTGAAATTACCCTATTCATCACATGTTGCCGCTCTGGGTGGTGACAACATCTCGCTTGTAGAGGATGATTTGACACTTACCATGCACAACCCGGCACTTCTTGCCAATGTCAGCGATAAGACAATCAACATTACATACATGTCATATATGGGCGACTGCAATGTGGGTGGCGCCGCATTCAACAAGAGATTCGGAGAGCGTTCAACAATTGCCGTTTTTGCAAGATATGTCGATTACGGAAAATTTGAGGGATACACCGAAGACAACATCTACACAGGCACATTCACAGCCAAGGACATGGACTTCACATTCACATACAGTTATCTGCTTGGCGAAAGATGGAGCGGAGGCGTTTCGGCAAAGCTCATATATTCAAAATATGAGAGCATGTATGCTTTGGGTCTTGGAGTGGATCTTGGCATAAACTATTTCAATGCAGAAAAGGACTTTTCACTTTCAATAGCCGGAAAAAACCTTGGCGGACAAGTAAAAGCATTCGAAGAGGAATATGAAACCATGCCCATGGACTTTCAGATAGGCTTCACCAAAGGCTTTAACCATGCACCGATACGGCTCTCTGCACTTTTCTATAATCTTCACCGATGGAAAAACGATGATTTTTACAATGCCGACGGAAGCAAAGACAGTTTCGGTGAACTATTGCTGAAACATTTTATTATAGGTGCAGACATCCTTTTGGGACAAAACTTTTATTTTTCGTTAGGATATAATTACCGTACAAGCCGAGAACTCTCGGCAACAAGAAAATCTCTTGACGGATTCAGTATTGGAGGTGGAGTGAGCCTTAGCAGAATAAAGTTCAACGCCTCGTACAGCAAACTGCACACAGCGGCACACTCTTTATTGTTCAATCTTTCATATTCACTTTGAAGATGAAAGATTTTTTACTATCTTCACAGAAAATATTTGAACAGGCATGAAAAAAATAATAATAGCCATTGACGGATTCTCATCGTGCGGAAAAAGCACTATGGCAAAGGCGTTGGCACGCAATATCGGTTACCTCTATTTTGACAGCGGAGCAATGTATCGTGCAGTAGCACTCTATTGCATGCAGAACAGCCTAATAATAGAGGATGAAATAGACACAGAATCACTCAAAAGAAGAATAAAGGAGATAAATATAACATTTGAGGTCGATCCCGAGACAAAGAACTCCATCACATACCTTAATAATATAAATGTGGAACATGAGATACGTTCACTTGAGGTGTCACGTTATGTAAGCCGTATTGCGGCACTTGACTTTGTACGCGAAGAGATGGTTGACCGCCAACGCGAAATGGGAAAAGCCAAAGGTATTGTCATGGACGGACGCGACATAGGTACAACCGTTTTTCCCAATGCAGAGATGAAAGTTTTCGTAACTGCATCGGCTGAGGTGCGCGCACAACGAAGATACGACGAACTGACTGCCAGAGGCGACAAAGCCGACTTCAATGAAATATTGGAGAATGTGTTGCAACGTGACCATATAGACCAGACACGCGAAGTAAGCCCTCTGAAAAAAGCGGACGACGCATTATTGCTCGACAACAGCAACCTCACACGCGAAGAACAGATGGATTGGCTGATTGACGTTTTCAACAAATTGACAGAAGAATGCTGAACATTGAGATAGACGAATATTCAGGGTTCTGCTTCGGAGTAACCACAGCCATTAAGAAAGCTGAAGAAGAACTGCAAAAAGGAGGAACTCTTTACTGCCTTGGAGACATTGTACACAACAGCATTGAGTGCGACCGTCTGAAACGCATGGGGCTTGTAACCATAGACCATGATACATTTGGCAAACTGCACAATGCAAAAGTGTTGTTACGCGCCCACGGTGAACCGCCACAGACATACGAAACAGCCCGAAAGAATAATCTTGAGCTGATAGATGCCACATGCCCGGTTGTTCTCAAGTTGCAGCAACGCATAAAAAAAATGTGGCAAGAGACCGA
Organism: Bacteroidaceae bacterium; assembly: GCA_017631585.1. Lineage (GTDB taxonomy): Bacteria > Bacteroidota > Bacteroidia > Bacteroidales > Bacteroidaceae > HGM04593. The sequence continues at coordinate 25,564 of JAGBSZ010000213.1, read as the reverse complement.
AGGAGAAGAGCGACAGATTATAATACATGGTCAGGCAGGACATGCCGAAGTTTTAGGACTCGTAGGACAAACACACGGAGAAGCCATAGTTGTGGAAAACACCGGTCAGCTCGACCGCATAGCCAAGGAAAAAGATACTTACATATATTCTCAGACAACCAAATCGCTCGAAGGCTACAAAGAGATTGTCGCAGCAATAAAAGGACGCATTGATACAGACAGGAAATGCGAATCGTTCAACACCGTATGCGGACAGGTTGCCAACCGAATGAACGGCATAGGAGAATTTGCCAAGCGACATCAGTTGATATTATTTGTGTGCGGAAAGAAAAGCTCGAACGGAAAAATACTCTACAACGAGTGCAAAAAGGTCAATCCGAATGTTTATCAGATTGAAGGACCTGAGGACATTGATTTTACACTTACCGAAAATATTGAATCCATAGGCATCTGCGGAGCAACTTCCACCCCCAAATGGCTGATGGAAAACTGTAAGAAAGCAATTATAAATTACCATAATAACTAAACAAAATGAAAAACAAAATTCGTTGCATCGGAATACTCACATCAGGAGGTGATGCTCCCGGCATGAATGCAGCCATACGTGCGGTGACACGTGCATGCATCTACCACGACATCAAGGTAAAAGCTATTTACCGTGGCTACAAAGGTTTGATTACAGGAGAAATCAAAGAGTTCAAGACTGAAAACGTAAGTAACATTATCCAACGAGGCGGTACAATACTCAAGACCAGTCGTTGCGATGAGTTCAAGACAGAAGAGGGACGCGCAAAGGCATACGAAACCCTTCAAAAAGAGGAAATCGATGCATTGGTAGTAATTGGTGGAGACGGCACAATCACCGGAGCATATAACCTTGCCCGTGAGCATGACATCCCATGTATTGCACTGCCCGGAACTATCGACAACGACCTTTACGGCACCGACACCACCATTGGATACGACACAGCCTTGAACACCATTATGGAGTGTGTCGATAAGATTCGCGACACTGCATCATCACACGAACGTCTGTTTATTGTAGAGGTAATGGGACGCGATGCCGGTTTCCTTGCCCTGAACGGAACGATTGCCACAGGCGCAGAGGCATGTGTACTCCCAGAGATTGACCCTGAGTTTGAAAAAATTAACCAGTTCATTGCAAACGGACTACGCCGTACAAAGAGCAGCAGTATCGTACTCTTTGCCGAAGGTCGTGAAAAGGATTACAACATAATGGAGGTTGCCGAAGGCATGCGTCAACGTTTCCCCGAACTTGACGTACGCGTATCAATTCTTGGTTATCTGCAACGTGGCGGAAGCCCCACTGCAAACGACCGCATCCTTGCAAGCCGCCTGGGCGTTGCAGCCATCGATGCCTTGCTCGAAGGTCAGCGCAACATTATGATTGGACTAAGAAACAATGAGATTGTATATATTCCTTTCACAAAGGCAATAAAGGATGACAAACCCCTTGACAAGGACACTGTCCGCGCACAGGAAATCCTTGCATCATAAAGAGATAATTCACAAAGGAGGATGACCCAAAAGTAAAGGGTCATCCTCCTTTGTGAGAAGTTGAATAAAAAGAGCTATTTTGCCCTAATATTTAAAGGCAGTTTTTAACCTTACAGCTTTGAATTTGTATTCCTTTTCATGTCGTTCTTTCATTGTACTTTCTGTGCCGACAGAAAGTACCAAAGAACTCGGCACAGAGTAAAGAACAGTCCAACTTTTCTTTGCTCAGGAATTTCTTTGAAATATCCATCGGTCGAAAAGTTGTTGTCATTTAAACTATTCCTTTTGATTTTTGGGGCTCCGGAACTCGCTCGGTGTTGCGTTATTGAAAAAAAATATAACGGCACACCTCGCTCTGCACGTCCTCGCCTATTCCCAAAAATCAAAAGAGTTTAAATTGTGTTCTTTAACAGTGCCGTCATTTAGGAGATTACCTATGCTTGTGGAAAACTGCGAATAATGGTGATGTTAAAACAAAAAAAAAGAAACTGTCCCTCTTGGCAAGAGGGACGAGCAACGAAGTTGCGGAGGGAGATTAAGGGCTGGCAGCCCCAGCCCCAACAGCTGCAATCCACCTACAAATTGTATTTTTAAAAAGAAATCCGGCACTGTTTTATCAAAAAACAGATTGCATTAACACTAAAATCATCAAGTTTATCGAAAAAAACAGATATTTCTATCATCGGAAAAACCTATCATTATTATCGAATTTAACAATAAATTGCGCCTTTAGTGCCACAAAAAAGAGTGTAATTTTGCAACCGCAAAATAAAAAAGCAAATATAAAGAACACAAGATATGACTAACAACTACAGTTTCAAGAGCATGGTCAAGAAATATGTGAACAGCAGTGCTGTTCTCATAATCTGCGCCATTCTGGCTATTATTTTTGCAAACTCTCCTCATAAGGAGCTGTTCTTCAATTTCTGGAACAACGAGGTAAGCCTTTCGATAGGTGAGTTCAATCTCTTCAGCCACAACGGACACAACATGACATTGATTCAGGTAATCAATGACTTCCTTATGGCTATTTTCTTTCTGTCGGTGGGTCTTGAAATCAAACGCGAGATTCTTGTCGGAGAACTTTCATCGGCAAAGAAAGCCATGCTTCCCATAATAGGTGCATGTGGCGGTATGCTCATTCCGGTGGTTTTCTTTTGGCTTACTTGCCCAAACGACCCTGATATGTTGCGCGGTGTTGCCATTCCTATGGCTACCGATATTGCATTCTCGCTTGGTGTGTTATCAATTTTCGACAAGAGAGTACCCATTGGATTGAAGATTTTCCTTGCTGCGCTTGCTGTTGCCGATGACCTTGGAGGTATCATTGTTATTGCGCTCTTCTACTCTTCGACCATTGATTTTGAATTCCTTATGCTTGCTGCCGCATGCGTTGCCGTTCTCATCATAGGAAATTACAGAAAGATTATGGTAAAGAACTTTTACCTTGTAACAGGTATCGTGCTATGGTATTTCATGCTGAATTCAGGTATCCATGCCACCATAGCCGGTGTGATTGTGGCTTTCTGTGTTCCCGGCTCTCTGCGCGGTGGTGCAACACGTTATATTGAACGTATAAAGGAGAATATAAACAGCTTTGATGACGTACACGTTGTGGGCAAGCACCACACTGCTATACTCACCCATGAGGAGATACACAAACTGAAAAGTATTGAATCGGCTGCCGACAAACTGATTAGCCCGTTGCAGGAGTTCGAGGACAGCCTGCACAACATTATCGGCTACGTGATTATTCCTCTCTTTGCTTTCGCAAATGTAGGCATTGACCTATCGGCAATGAACATGGGCAGCCTTGTTGGCGGAATTGGTCTTTCTGTCATTGTGGGTCTTGTGGCAGGAAAGTTCATCGGCGTGTTCTCTTTCTCATGGATTGCCATAAAGTTAGGCTTTGTGCAATTGCCACAAGGTGCAGATTGGAAGTCGTTCGCGTCGGTGTGTATGCTTTGCGGTATCGGACTGACTGTGTCGATATTCATTGCCGACCTGTCGTATGCTGCTCTTGGCGCGGGAACAACACTGCTTGCAGAGGCTAAATTAGGTATTCTGTGCGGTTCTGTAATATCAGCAATATTGGGTTGCCTGCTGCTTAACAGATACTTGCCTAAGGCAAAGTAATCAGTAGGCAGGCTCGTTCGCCAAACGCCACAGGCAAAGGTAAGCGGCGCGTGTAATCTCCATAAGTTTTGGATAATTGACCTTGTCGGCTGTGTCCGACGGACGATGATAATCGGAGTGTCCTTCGGTGTGATACCACACTATGGGCACTCCTTTTCGTGCAAAAGGAGAATTATCGCTACCACCGAGCAGATTCTTGGATGCCTTGAAAAGCGGTACAAGTTTCAGGTCATATTCCTGCAGGTCGCTCTGCAACCACTCGCCGAAAGCCGGGTTACCAGCCGAATAGATATAACTCACATTCAATGGATTTTCATCGGAATTACGTCCCACCATGTCGAAATTCATATAGGCAGAAATCCCCGATAAAAAGGGAGTTCTTTTAACAAAATACCTTGAACCGAGAAAACCTTTTTCCTCTCCGTCCCAAAAGGCAAAGATAATTGTACGTTCAGGTACAACCTTTGATTTTTTCATTGCTTTTGCCAACTGCAAAACAGCGGCTACACCCGATGCATTGTCATCGGCTCCGTTGTAGCATTGGTCGCCCACAAGAGTGGTGTCAATGCCCAAATGGTCGTAGTGCGCTCCCACCACCACATATCCGTCACCTTTACCGGGAATACATGCAAGGATATTCTTCATTGTACGGGTTTCACACCCTGCTGAAATGAGTTCATCGAGGGGCATATCCGATTCGGTAATCCAATTGCTCTGGTTCTTTGCCGCAACGAATTCCTCGTAATATCCTTGTGAAATGGGTTTTACACGCCACTTCTTGAGCAATGAGACAATATATTCCGCAGCCATCTCTCCGCCTTTCAGCCCGGCTTCGCGCCCTTCGAAAGAGTCATCGGCAAGGGTTGTGACAATCTCACGGGCAACCTCTTCGCTTATAACATCATACCCCTTTCTTGAAATATCCTGAGCTGTAACACCGGCTGTGCCAAGGAAGAGAAACACTGTGGCAACAAACACTGAAATCGTATATAATCTGTTTTTCATAAAAATAAATTTTCGATAAACATAATACAAATTTCGCATATAAAGGCACTTTTTCACTTTTTTGAGTAAAAAAAGATTGAAAAACAACGATAGATTCGCACTCTCGCCCCACTCTCTACCATAAAATGTCAAAGTATTTATTATTAGCAAAATATGGGAGAATAGAAGATATAAACAGATTGTTGAAAACTTTATTTTAATTTATTATTAAAATTTGTGGGGAATTGTGGGGAATTGTGTAATTTTGAAACGAATTATATAATTTAGAGATAAATCCATGCGTTTCATTGGCAACATAGAGGCAAAAACAGACAGCAAGGGAAGAGTATTTCTGCCTGCCTGCTTCCGTCGCACCCTTATCAATGAGGGCTGTGACAAGGTGATGTTGCGCAAGGATGTGTATCAGGATTGCCTTGTCATCTACCCGATGACCAACTGGAACGAACAGCTCGACGCGCTCCGTTCACGTCTTGACAAATGGAATTCCAAACATCAGATGATTTTCCGACAGTTCGTAGCGGATGTGGAGGAGCTGAACATCGACTCCAACGGACGAATACTTTTGCCAAAAAGGTACATGGCAATGGCTGACATCAAGCAGGAAGTACGCTTCATAGGCATGGACGACACCATAGAGATTTGGGCAAAGGAGAAGGTGGAAAAACCATTCATGCCTGCCGACGAGTTCGGACGCGAACTGGAAAAGATAATGACAACAGAAAGATTTGCAGAAAATGAGCGAGAATAATGTATATCACACCCCGGTGCTCCTAAAGGAGAGCGTTGACGGCATGCAGATTTCACCAAAGGACATCTGCATAGATGTTACATTCGGCGGTGGCGGACACTCAAGAGAAATTCTGTCGCGCCTTGGCGCAAAAGGTCACCTGTACAGCTTTGACCAGGACGAGGATGCCGAGAAAAATGCTCCCGACGACAAGCGTTTCACATTTGTGCGCAGCAACTTCCGTTTCATTTACAACTTCATGCACTACCACGATACAACAGAGGTTGATGCAATTCTTGCCGACCTTGGCGTATCGGGACACCACTTCGACGACGAAACACGCGGTTTCTCGTTCCGCTTTGATGCGGCACTCGACATGCGTATGAACAAACGTGGCGGAAACACAGCAGCCGACCTGCTGAACAATGCAACCGAAGAGGAACTGACACGGATATTCAAGCTATACGGCGAATTGAACTGCGCACGCAAGCTCGCGGCGAAAATTGTAAAGGAGAGAGCCGTAAAACCTATACAACGCGTCAACGAACTTATTGAGATAGCCAAGCCCTTCTGCCCGCCACAACGCGAAAAAAAGGAGCTGGCAAAGATTTTCCAGGCGTTGCGCATTGAGATAAATCAGGAGGTTGAGGCATTGAAGGAGATGCTTGTAAGCGCAAAGGACCTGCTCAAACCGGGCGGTCGTCTTGTTGTGATAACATACCACTCCATCGAGGACCGCATCGTAAAGAACTTTATGAAAAGCGGAAATTTCGACGGTGTGGTGGAAAAGGATTTCTTTGGACGTTCCACATCTCCCTTTGAGATGAAAAAGGTTATCGTACCCACCGATGAGGAGCTTGAGGCAAATCCACGCTCAAGAAGCGCGAAACTGCGTATAGGTATAAAATTGGATAACGCGCAGAAATAAGGCACTGCATCATTAATGAGAAGATGAACGAGAAAAACAGTACAGAAAAAAAGAAAGGCGGCAGAATATTAAACCGCATAATAAGCGGAGAGATATTTACAAGCAGGATTATCACTGACAACGCATTGTTGCTCGCACTGATAGTCCTATACTCGTTCATATATGTGAGCAACCGTTACGAATACGAACGGGAGCTGGTGAAGATTGACCGTTTGACAAAACAGAGAGACAAACTTAAGAACAATCTGCTCACCCTGAAGAGCGAGTTTTCATACAAAAGCCGTCAGACAGAGATTGAGAAAATGCTGAAAGAGGCAGACAGCGACCTTAAAGTAGCCACAAAACCAATATATAAAGTGAAAAAATAAAAGCCACGATGTTCAACTTCCGCAAAAATATAGTTTACCGATATTATATTCTGGTGGTGTTCGGCTTCACCCTCTTTGCCCTTGTAATCATTGGCAATGCGGCTTTTATTATGTTCAAGGAGCGCGATGAGTGGAACAAGATTAAGGAGAGGAATATCAAATACAATGTACCGATAGAGCCTCATCGTGGAAAAATCCTCAACGACAAGGGCGAATTGATGGTTAGCACATTGCCACTCTACAGGATATATATCGATTTTGATTACACTAACCTGCACAACCAGCGAGACCAGATAAAGACAGGCAGAAAGAAGGATTCAATATGGAATGCCGACCTGCACGAATTGTGCGTGGGACTTAACGAAATTTTCCCCGACAAGAGCGTGGAGAAATTCGAAAAAGACCTTTCGCTTGGTCTTAGGAACAAGAAACGATACCACCCTCTCTATGGTCGCAAGATTTCATACACGCAATACCAGCGTATCATGAAACTGCCTATCATGACTGAGGGAAGAAAGTACAACGGTGTAATTGCCGAAGAGGAGATTCAGCGCAAGAATATCTTTGGGGACATCGGAATGAGTACTTTTGGCATTGTACGAAAGACAACCGACAAAAACAAGAAAGAGATTGAGGAGATTAATGGTCTGGAACAGAAATACGACAAGGCTCTGCGCGGAATACCCGGAGTGGGACGCAGGGAAAAAATCGGCGGTAAATTCATTCTCAAGACCGACAGGGCTGCTGTCAACGGAATGGATATACAGACAACCATAAACTCGGACATGCTCGACATTTGCGAGAATGCTGTCAAGAAGGTTCTTGCAAAATATCATCTGCCTGCCGGCTGGGCTATACTGATGGAAACTGAAACGGGCGATATAAAATCTATTGTAAACCTTACAAGACTGAGCAATGGCAAATATGCCGAAACAATAGAGAACATACCCAACAACCCTACTCCCAACCATGCATTGTGCCGTTTGATGGAACCGGGTTCGATATTCAAGACCGTGGCACTCACAGCAGCTATCGACGACGGCAAGTTGACAACAAAAGACTCTGTCATATCGTACAAATCAAAGGTTTGCTACTTTGGAAAACAGAAAGTCACAGATGAGATGTACCGCGACAATGGGACAGGAAAGTACAGCATGGCAGAAGCCCTCAAATACTCCTCGAACATAAGCATGGTACAGTATATAAGAAAGGCATACGGCAAGAACCCCGAGGAATACACCAACACCCTGCAAAGGTTCGGACTGACAGAGAACTACAGACTTATTGACAGAGAGGCTACTCCCTATCTCACCCTGCCGGGAACAAAAATGTGGAACGGGCATAGCCTTCACTCAATGTCATACGGATATGCAGTTGGCATGACAGGAATAAATATACTTTCGTTCTACAACACCATTGCCAATGGCGGAAAGCAGATGCAACCAAGGCTTGTAAAGGCAATTATCAAAGATGATGAGGTGGTTGAGGAGTTCCCCACAAAGGTTTTGAACAACAATTTGTTCTCAAAAGCCACTGCGGATACCATAACAAGCCTTTTAGTAGAAGTTGTCAACGGAAAGGATGGCACCGGAGCACGCGCCAAGTCAAAGCTGATGACCGTAGCCGGCAAGACAGGAACGGCAAATGTCCCGAACTCCGTAACAAAGAAATATGACAACAGCGAAAAGATGATGAGTTTCTGCGGATTCTTCCCTGCAGAAAAACCCAAATATACATTGCTCGTACAGATGATGTACGACAAGAAACAGGACACACGCCCCGACTCGCTCAAGATAAAACTTGGAGGTGGAAGCACTGCGGCTGTTGCATTCAAGGAGATTGCCGAAAAGATAATGGCACAACATAACACCATGCCGCTTGATGCCGTTCGGGACACTGTCAACAACCGCTTGCCGAACATTAAGGATGGCAACATGGTGGAAGCGAGCATTGTACTGGATGAGCTGGAGCATCCGATGGGCAGACAATCGTGGAGCGACGAGAGCCCTGAAGCGGCTGTTTGGGGAAAGACAAAGCTTGAAAACGACAGCATATACCTGTTCCAAGGCAAGGCTGTAAACAAGGAGTTTGTACCCGACGTGCGCGGAATGGGAGCAAAGGATGCGGTATATCTGATGCAACAATGCAATCTCGATGTTGAAATAAGCGGATACGGAACAGTGAAATCGCAAAGCATTGTTGCCGGAACAAGAATAAAAGGAAAAAGAACAGTAAAACTGACACTTGCACCATAAATATATATAAGGATAAAGATATGAATCTTAGCGAACTTTTAAAAGAGATACAATACACACGGGTGATAATGCCTAAAGATGAAGTTGATGTGCTTGGAGTGAACATCGATTCACGCCTTATAGAAAAAGGCGACATGTTCATTGCCGTGAGAGGTACACAAACCGATGGTCACGCATATATAACCGCTGCCGAGGAGAAGGGTGCGGTAGCTATTGTGTGCGAGGAACTGCCCGAAAGACAGAACCCAAATGTTGCATACATCAATGTGGTGAATGCACAGAACATAACAGGAAAACTTGCCACCACATTCTACGGCAATCCATCGCAAAAGTTGAAACTTGTGGGTGTTACAGGTACCAACGGCAAGACAACCATTGCCACGCTGTTATACACTCTGTTCAGCGAAATGGGACACAGATGCGGACTCCTGTCAACGGTATGCAACTACGTCAACGGCACAGCATACCCATCGACACACACCACCCCCGATGCTATATCCCTCAACAGACTGCTGGCAAAGATGGTTGAGGAGGGATGCGAGTATGCTTTCATGGAGGTAAGCTCGCATGCTCTGGCGCAAGAGAGAGTTGGAGGTCTTGAGTTCGAAGGAGGTATCTTCACAAATCTTACACGAGACCACATGGATTTCCATGAGAACATGGAAAATTACCTCAAAGCAAAGAAGAGTTTCTTTGACAATCTGCCACGCAACGCCTTTGCCATAACCAACCTCGATGACAAGAATGGCCCTGTTATGGTACAGAACTGCCGTGCCGACATCAAGAACTACTCCACACGCACTATAAGCGACTACAAGGCGCGTTTGATTGAAACACATCTCGATGGCATGATACTTGAATTCAACAACCGCGAATTCAACACAATGCTCACAGGAAGATTCAATATCAGCAACCTGCTTGCCATTTTCGGGGCGGCTGTGGAGCTTGGCAAGGACCCCGAAGAGGTGCTTTGTGTTATGAGTACATTGAAACCTGTTTCGGGACGCTTTGAGACAATACGTTCAAGCGAAGGAGTTACAGCCATTGTGGATTATGCACACACACCCGATGCAATAAAGAATGTTCTTGGCACAGTGAAGGATGTGTTGCGTGGCAATGGAAACATCATCACCGTAATTGGTGCAGGAGGCAACCGCGACAAAGGCAAGCGTCCAATAATGGCAGTCGAAGCAGTGAAAAACAGCCATAAGGTTATACTCACATCCGATAATCCGCGTAACGAAGAGCCACAGGACATTATAAACGACATGCTCGCAGGGCTTAGCGATGAGCAGAAAAAGAGTGTTCTGTCGATAGCAGACCGTAAAGAGGCTATAAGAACAGCTTGTGCCCTTGCAGGCAAAGGCGATGTTGTGGTGGTTGCCGGAAAGGGACATGAGGACTACCAGGAGATAAAGGGTGTCAAGCACCATTTTGACGACAAAGAGGTTATAAGGGAAATTTTCAATATCTGAGAATATGTTGCATTATATTTTTAACTGGATAGTAAAGAGCGACCTTCCGGGTGCAAGACTTTTGACATACACATCGTTCAGGTCGTTGGTTGCCATTGTATTGTCTTTGGTGCTGTCGGCATGGCTGGGAGGTATCCTTATCAAATATTTCAAGAAAAAGCAGATAACGGAGACACTGCGCGATTTCGACAAGAACAACCTCAAGGCAGGCGTTCCCACCATGGGCGGTATAATTATAATAATTGCTATACTTATACCTTGTCTGCTTGTGGGAAGACTGAACAATGTATATATGCTCCTGTTGCTTGGCACAACAGTGTGGCTTGGTATCCTTGGATTTGCCGATGACTATATAAAGACGTTCAGAAAGAACAAGGACGGTATTCCGGGCAAGGTAAAAATAGTGGCTCAGGTGATTCTCGGGCTTGTAATAGGTATAACACTTTACCTTAGCCCGCAGGCTGTAATGCGCGAGAACATAACCGTAGAGAACCCGAACAAGGTTGAAGAGGTATATCACAAAAAAACACCTGAAAAACTGAACAAGACAACTATCCCGTTCATCAAGAACCACAATCTTGACTACAGCGAGATAATGTACTTCTGCGGAGAATACAAGGATATTGCGGGATGGATTCTCTTTGTGATAGTAACAATATTTGTTGTCACCGCAGTTTCAAACGGAGCAAACCTGAACGACGGTATGGACGGCATGCTTGCCGGAAACGCTGCCATCATAGGAATAGCTCTTGCCCTGCTGGCATATGTTTCGAGCCATGTGGGTTGGGCAGAATATCTGAACATAATGTTCTTGCCGGGTGCCGAGGAGATTGTTGTATTTACCTGCGCATTCATCGGTGCCCTGATTGGTTTCCTGTGGTATAATGCTTATCCGGCTCAGGTATTCATGGGTGACACAGGCAGCCTTACAATAGGCGGTATAATAGGTGTTATTGCAATACTTATACACAAGGAGATTCTGCTTGTGTTGCTTTGCGGTGTATTTGTCGCAGAGAACCTTTCGGTGATAATGCAGGTTGCATACTTCAAACAAGGAAAGAAAAAAGGTATAAAGCAGAGGATTTTCCGCAGAACACCGTTGCACCATCACTACAACGTGGAGGATGAAAAACTCGACAAAGAGTGTACTTATATATTCAAAGGTCCGGAAAGACCGCTGCATGAGGCAAAGATTACCTTGCGTTTCTGGATTATAACCATCATTATGGCTGCTATAACCATCTTGACACTAAAGATAAGATAAATGGAAAAGAGAATTGTGATATTGGGAGCAGGCGAGAGCGGTTGCGGAGCGGCTGTACTTGCAAAAAAGCTCGGATTCGATGTTTTTGTTTCGGACTTTGGCACAATTTCGGACAAATACAAGCAGATGCTCGATGAGAAGCAGATTGCATGGGAGGAGAAACAGCACACCGAAGATATTATCCTGAGCGCGGGCGAAGTGATAAAAAGCCCGGGAATACCCAATGAAGCACCTATCGTAGTAAAGATAAAGAATGCCGGAATCCCTATTATATCAGAGATAGAGTTCGCCGGCAGATATACAAGAGCAAAGATGATATGTATTACCGGAAGCAACGGCAAGACAACTACAACATCTTTGATATATCACATATTCCGCGAAGCGGGGCTTAACGTGGGACTGGCTGGAAACATAGGCAACAGCCTTGCCTTGCAGGTTGCCGAGGGTGACAAGGATTATTACATAGTTGAGCTGAGCAGTTTCCAGCTCGACAACATGTATGAATTCCGCGCCAACGTAGCTGTGCTTATGAACATAACCCCCGACCACCTCGACCGTTACGGATATGACATGCAGAACTATATCGACGCAAAGTTGCGTATTCTGCAGAATCAGGAGCCGGGCGATGCCTTCGTATATTGGAACGACGACCCTATAATAAAGGAGGAGTTGCCAAAATACAAGCATGGAAAGCTATATCCGTTTGCCGAATCGAAACATAATGATGCCGCGGCATACACTGAGGCTGAAAAACTGATTTTCACCGAGCCAACGCCATTCAACATGGAGCTTGAGGAGCTGTCGTTGACAGGCAAGCACAATCTCTACAACTCAATGGCTGCAGGAATTTCGGCTAACGTGGCAGGAATACGCAAAGAGACCATACGCACGGCATTGAGTACTTTTGCAGGCGTGGAACACCGCCTTGAAAAGGTTGCAAAGGTAAACGGTGTGGAATATATCAACGACTCCAAAGCTACCAATGTAAACAGTTGCTGGTATGCTTTGCAGAGCATGAAGACAAAGACAATTCTTATACTCGGCGGCAAAGACAAGGGCAATGACTACAATGAAATTGCGGAACTTGTAAAGGAGAAGTGCAGCGGCCTCATATTCCTTGGAGCCGACAACTCCAAACTGCACAGTTTCTTTGGCGGTTACGGAATACCTATCGCCGATACAAGCTCAATGCAGGAGTGCGTAAAAGCGGCATACGGAATGGCAAAGAGCGGCGAGACAGTGCTGTTAAGTCCCTGTTGCGCAAGCTTCGACCTTTTTAAGAGCTACGAGGACCGTGGCAAACAGTTCAAAGAGTGTGTTTGTAAATTATAATTGAAAGATGGGAGACAAACTGAAAAGATATCTATTCAAAGGCGACAAGACCATATGGGCTGTCTTCTTCATTCTCTGCGCAATTTCATGGGTGGAGGTGTTCAGTGCAACCAGCGGACAGATTAAAACAGGAAGCTATTGGTCCCCCATCATCAAGCATACAACATTCCTTGTGGCAGGTATTGTTGTTGTATGGATTATACACAACATGAAAGTTGCATGGATAAAAAAGACTACCCATGTAATCTATTGGATGGGCGTAGTTGGTCTTTTATGGGCACAGTTCTTTGGTCCGCGAATCAACGACAGCGCACGATGGATTATAATATGGGGCATGACAATACAGCCCATGGAGTTTGCAAAGATGGGACTGGTAATGGTCACAGCCCTCATAAGCGCACAGCATCAGGACGAGGAAGGAACCGACCGCTTTGCCCTGAAACGCATAGCCATGTATGCTGCTCTGCCGGTGCTTATAATATTCAAGGAGAACCTATCGACAGCCGGCATAATTCTGGCTACAATATATGCGATGATGTTTGTCAGCCGTTATCCCAAAGGACAGATGTGGAAGATTCTTGGCGGAGCAGTAGCCGCCGGAATCATTGGAATAACGCTTATACTCTCAGCCCCTGAAAGCTGGGGTGAGGACGACGGCTTCAAGCAAAAAATCATCACATGGAAACACCGTATCGTCGATGCGGTAAAGAGCGAGCCTGTGACAGCTGAAAATTATGTGATTAAGAATCCGCAAAGGACATATTCACATATAGCCATCGCTTCGAGCCATATATTGGGCTGTGGTCCCGGAAATTCCGTGCAGCGCGACTTTATACCTCATGCCCAGTCCGACTTCATTTATGCCATTATAATTGAGGAACTCGGATTGCTGGGTGGAATAATTGTTCTGCTGCTCTATATGACCATACTCTTCCGATGCGGAATGATTGCAAAGAAATGCGAAGACCCTTACCCGGCGTTCCTTGTAATGGGTGTGGGTATGATTATAACCATGCAGGCTCTGCTGCACATGTATATTTCAGTAGGTAACTTTGTTACGGGACAGCCTTTGCCACTGATAAGCCAGGGTGGAACATCAGTTATAATTAACTGCGTATATGTGGGAATGATTCTGAGCATCAGCCGATATGCAAAGAAGGCAACAGCAAACCCCAAACAGAGTTTCGAAGAGATTGATAACGAAAATAACCCTATAATATGAAAAAGGAGTATAGAATAATTGTAAGCGGTGGCGGCACAGGCGGTCACATATTCCCTGCACTATCAATTGCAGATGCCATCAGGAGCAAACACCCCGATGCAAAGATACTCTTTGTGGGTGCAGACAACAGAATGGAGATGCAACGTGTACCCGATGCCGGATACGAGATTGTAGGACTTCCCATTGCCGGATTCGACCGTAAGAACCTTCTTAAGAATATCAGAGTCCTTTGGCTTATACTCAAGAGCCAGCGCATGGCAAAGAAGATTATAAAGAAATTTGCACCGCATGCTGTTGTAGGTGTCGGAGGATATGCCAGCGGACCGACACTCAAAATGGCAGCAAGCATGAATATACCAACGCTGATTCAGGAGCAGAACTCATACGCAGGTGTCACCAACAAGATTTTGGCAAAGAGTGCCGAAAAAATTTGCGTTGCATACGACGGCATGGAGCGTTTCTTCCCAAAGGAGAAAATTGAACTGACAGGCAACCCGGTACGCAAAAGCCTCATCGAGATGAGAACAAACCGTAACGAAGCGGTAAAGGCTCTCGGTCTTGACGAGAACAAGAAATGTGTACTCATTGTTGGCGGAAGCCTTGGTGCCCGAAGCATAAACGAGGCAGTAATTGCCAACATCGAGACCATCAGAGATAACAAGGATATACAATTCATCTGGCAGACCGGAAAACTCTATTTCGAAGAGATGAAGGAGCGATGTGCCACTATAGGAAAACCGGAGAACCTCGCCATAACCGACTTTGTTTCCAACATGGCTGCGGCGTTAGGAGCGGCAGACCTTGTAATTTCACGTGCCGGAGCAGGCTCAATCTCGGAATTCGCATTGCTCGGAAAGGCTGTGATACTTGTGCCGTCACCAAATGTATCCGAAGATCATCAGACAAAGAACGCAATGGCTCTTGTTGAGAAAGATGCCGCAATACATATTCCCGATGCCAAGGCAAAAGAGGAGATGATAAAAACAGCTGTGGAAACAGTACTTGATGCACAAAGAATCGCCACCCTTGAAAAGAATGTGGAAAAATTAGGCAAACCGAATGCGGCAGAGGTTATTGCAGACGAAGTCATAAGACTTGCCGACGCATATATGGATGCAAAACGTTAAAGAGAGAAACGATGAGACTTGAAGATATAAAATCGGTATATTTCCTTGGAGCAGGAGGCATTGGAATGAGTGCCCTTGTACGCTATTTCCTTAGCGAGGGAAAAATTGTTGCAGGATACGACCGCACACCAAGCCCGCTTACAGGCAAACTTATTGAGGAGGGGGCAGCTCTTCACTTTGAGGAAAACTGCGAACTTATCCCGAACGAATGCAAGGAGAAGGAAACGACATTGGTGGTATATACCCCAGCCATTCCCAAAGGACATAAGGAACTGAAGTTCTTCGCAAGCGAAGGATTCTGCATAAAGAAACGTGCCGAGGTGCTTGGCATAATAACAAAAGGAAAAGCAGGCGTATGTGCAGCCGGTACACATGGAAAGACTACGACATCGACCATGACCGCACACCTTTTGCATCAGTCGCATGTTGATTGTGCTGCTTTCCTTGGTGGAATATCAAAGAACTACAAGAGCAATCTTATATTGAGCGACAAGAGTGATTTTGTTGTAATTGAAGCCGACGAGTACGACCGTTCATTCCTGCATCTTGAACCATACATCGCCACCATTACATCAGCCGACCCCGACCACCTTGATATATACGGCAACAAGGAGAACTACCTTGAAGCCTTTGCGCAGTTTACTGAGAAGATAAGAGAAAACGGATATCTTATAATACATGAAGGACTTGAGGTTGTTCCACGCACAAAACCGGGCGTGAAAACATATACCTACGGACGCGAAAGCGGTGATTTCCATGCAGAAAACATAAGAATAGGCAATGGCACTATAATCATCGACTATGTTTCGCCATGGCAGAAGGTTGAGAACGTGGAGTTGGGTGTACCGGTAAGCATAAACATCGAAAACGGAGTGGCATCCATGGCAATGGCAGAGATTTGCGGTGCAACAGCCGAAGAGCTGAAACAGGGCATGCTCACATTTGCCGGTGCCGACAGACGTTTTGATTTTCACATAAAACGCGACGACCTTGTATTGCTAAGCGACTATGCGCACCACCCCGACGAAGTTCGTGCATGTGCAAAGTCAATAAAGGATTTATATAAGGACAAGAAGGTGACGGCACTCTTTCAGCCACATCTTTACAGCCGTACAGCCGATTTTTACAAGGAATTTGCCGAGAGCCTTTCGCTATTCGACAAGGTTATACTCGTGGATATATATCCTGCACGCGAAGTGCCTATGCCGGGAGTGACAAGCAAGCTCATTTATGATTGCATTGGCGAGGGCGTGGAAAAATCGATGTGCAGCAGAGAGAACGTCATCAACTGCATAGAAAAGGAGAAGAACAACATAGAGGTGCTTGTGTCGCTCGGTGCAGGAGATATTGAGAACGATGTGCCCGAAATGAAAAGAATACTCGAAAACAGATAATGCTGAAAAGAATTTTTAAATATCTGCTTGCTGCTGTAATTGTATGTTATACATTATTCGCACTCATATATTTCCCCTCACTAAAGAGAGAGGGAATTTGTCAGGGTGTGCTTGTAAATGTGAATGACAGCGAACTGGGAATCATAAGCCGCGACGAGGTGATGGAAATTCTCAAAGAGGAGGGACTTGACCCGAGCGGAAGAAATATAAATGACTTCCATTGTTGCGATATTGAAAACTTCATGGACAACATTTCGCTTATCGAAAAATGCGAGGTCTATAAAAGCATAAAGGGATATGCTGTAATTGACATCGACTGCCGTATTCCGATAATAAAAGTATATGACAAGAACAACAGGACATACCACGTTGACAGGAAAGGAAATATAATAGACGGAATACACAAGGCTCTGTACCTGCCGATAGCAAGCGGATGCATAGACGACAGCATTGCCACCAACGATGTAATGGCAATGGCAAAAGCCATAAACGAAGATGAGTTCTGGAGTTCTCAGATAGAACAGATACATTTCGACGAACAGAAACATATCACAATGGTTCCCCGTGTAGGCAACCATATAATAGAGTTCGGCGAAGCCGAGAACATTGAGGAGAAGTTGGATAAATTATATACGTTCTACCTCAACGGCATGAACAAGATTGGGTGGAACAAATACAGCAAGCTCAATATAGAATTCGGAAACAAAGTAATTTGCACACAAAGAAAATAATATGATAAGAACTGATTACATAACAGCTATCGAGATAAGTTCGTCAAAGATTTCAGGAACTGTCGGTGTGAACACATACGAAGGCATCAAGATTCTGGCGGCAGCAAGCACACCCGTAGAAGGATTTGTGTCAAAGGGCGTTGTGCGCAATGTCGATGAAACGAGCAACGCAATAAACCGCATTATAAATTCGCTCGAAGAGAATCTCGACAATGTAGCCATCAAGAGAGCATATATCTCTCTTGCCGGACTCACCGTGCAGTCGGTAAGGTCGAAGGTGGTGCGCGAGTTCGACAGCTTCACCAAGATAACCCCTGACATAATCAATGAAATGGCAGAGGAGAATGATGCTTCATTCAACACTCCGCAAGGATACACAAGGGTACAAGCCATAAGCCAGGAGTACAGACTTGACGGCAAAATAGACAAGAACCCCGTTGGAGCTCCAACAAGACAGATTGAGGGCAATTACCTGAACATAATAATAAAGGAGCAGTATCTGGAACAGCTCAACGACAGCTTCAGACAAGCAGAGATTGAGATTGCCGACAGCTTCTGTGCCGCACGCATGGATGCCGAAATAATACTCCCGCCCGATGCAAGACGCAACGGTTGCGCACTTGTGAATATAGGCGCAGAGACAACCACCATTGCCATATACAAGAACGAAATGATGCGCAAGCTCGTTGTCGTTCCATTCGGCAGCAACAATATAACAATGGACCTGTGTTCTTTGCAGATTTCAAGGGACGAAGCAGAAGAGATAAAGATTACACGCGGTTACAAATCGGGCAACAACGAGATTGGCACGATTGACACCGACACAGTGAACAATATCATAAATGCCAGAATGAACGAGATACTTCAGAATGTGAAGTATCAGATAGAGGAGTCGAACGAGAATATCGGACACATGATATTTACCGGTGGCGGTTCAAAACTGAAGAATCTGGAACTGCTGCTCGACGAATATCTCCCCAACTACAAGTGCGAGATAATTTCAGAGCCCAAATTCAGCCTTGTGAGCAACAGCGGTGTGAACCTGAACGGAATATTCTCTACAGCACTCTACAGCCTGCTCAAACTTGGAAACGAGAATTGCTGCGAGGTGTTGAAACCTGCCACATATACCCCACCGGTAGAACAGCAGTTGCCTTTCAACGAGGAGCAACAACCTGTTGACCAAGAGGAGCAGGAAGAGGTTGAAATGACAAAGGAAGAGCCTAAGAAAGAGGGCAACAACGGCAAAGAAAATCCTAAAAAGCCTTCACCATGGAGCAGATTTGTCAATAATGTCAAGAAATCTGTCACCCAAGGCACATTGGAGTTTATCGATCAGATAACAAATGACGAGAGCGAAGAAAACAATGACAAGAACTGAAAAATGATACAATAGAGTATGAATATGAACGAACAGACTAAGAAAGGACTTCCATTTGCCATACCTACCGACGCACCAAGAATAATAAAGGTAATTGGCGTAGGCGGTGGCGGAAGCAATGCAGTACACAACATGTACCGCAAAGGCATACACAATGTATCATTTGCGGTGTGTAACACTGATATACAGGCTTTGCAGAATTCGCCGATACCAAAGAAAATACAACTCGGAGAAACAATAACCGAAGGACTCGGAGCCGGCAACGACCCAGAAGTGGCACGCAGAGCCGCTGAAGAGAGCCGCGAAGAGATTACAGCCCTTTTCAACGACGGCACAAAGATGGCATTCATCACTGCCGGCATGGGCGGTGGTACAGGTACCGGTGCCGCTCCGGTGGTTGCAGAGATTGCGAAGAGCCTTGGTATTCTCACTGTCGGAATTGTGACTATTCCGTTCAAGTTCGAGATGACAGGTAAAATCAAGCAGGCTCTGAAAGGTGTAATTGAGATTTCAAAGCATGTCGATGCCCTGCTCGTAATAAACAACCAGCGTCTTATCGACATTTATCCCAAGCTGAACGTAACAGAAGGTTTCCGCATTGTCGATGATGTGTTGACAACTGCCACAAAGAGTATTGCAGAGATAATTACAGCAAGAGGAACAATCAACCTCGACTTCCGCGATGTAAGCAAGATACTCAAGAACGGCGGTGTTGCCATAATGAGCTACGGCATAGAGAAAGGCGAAATGCGCGTATCGCGTGCATTCCGCAGCGCAATGCACTCCCCGTTACTGAACGACAACGATATATACAAATCGAAGAAGATACTTTTCAACATATATCAGAACCCCAACGACCCTATCCGTGTTGAGGAGATGGCAGAGGTTGAATCATTCATGGAACAGTTCAAGAGTGAAGACATAGAACTCATTTGGGGATTGAGCCAGGATATGAACCTCGAAAACGGTGAAGTGAAAGTAACAGTACTTGCCACAGGATTCGGCATGAAGGATATTCCAGATATGCGCCCGATGATTCAAAAGGAGGAGGAAGAGCAACAGATACTCTCACGCGAAGAGATTGAAAAGCGCGAGAGAGAGGAAAGAAAACTCGACAGCATGGTAGAGGTATTCTACAAGCCCGATTTCAAGGTATATATCTTCAAAGGAGATGAGATGTACAACGAAGAGCTTCTCACTGCGCTTGACAACTCACCGACATACACACGTACTGCACAGGAGCTTGAGAGAATTGCATCAATCGCAACAGCCGTGCGCCCCAAGGAAGAAATCCTGAACAACGTAACTGAAGAAAACGTTGAACAGCAAGAGAATATATAATATAGTTCAGAACCTTAAATTTATTATATAATATGGAACTATTTGACATTATCAGCAACGACATCAAGGAGGCTATGAAAGCAAAAGACAAGGTAGCCCTCGATACACTGCGCAATATCAAGAAAGTACTTCTCGAAGCAAAGACCGCTCCCGGAGCCGGAGATACAGTGAGCGACGAGACAGCCATCAAACTCATTCAGAAACTCGTAAAGCAGGGAAAGGAGTCGGCAGAACTTTACAACAGCCAGAATCGCCCTGAACTTGCACAGGAAGAGCTGGCGCAGGTTGCAGTGATGGAACGCTATCTTCCAAAGCAGATGAGCGAGGAAGAGGTTACTGCCATCATCAAAGAGATTATTGCACAGACCGGAGCATCATCACCTCAGGATATGGGAAAAGTGATGGGTGTTGCCACAAAACAGCTTGCAGGCAAAGCCGAAGGCAGAATCATTTCAACAATAGTGAAACAGCTGTTGCAGAACTAATCGAACAGTTCCCTGAGAATATCCAAGGACTTTGGCTTTGGGAAATCAGGGATATGCAGACGATAATACTCTATCAGAATTGCGAGGAACTCACCTCGCAATTCTCTGTTTAGAGAGAGTTCGTGCATACTGTCAAATCCCGTACCTAACAGTTCCACAAAGAAATGTGCCTTGTCAGGCATTACGAAGTGGGCATGCAACGGCTGTTCCTGCACAGTACCGCCCTGCAACAAATCGAGATACTCACCGGGTACAAATTCATCGATATTGGGATAGATACCGATGTAACGCAGCAGTTGCGAAAGAAAAACAATATGGAAATCGGCATATCCCTTTTCAAGATTGTCGAAAAGCATGAACGAACTGTCGAGAAAATCGAACAGAGCATCGTTCGCCTCCTCCTCGCGCAAAGAGTATGCAAGAACCTCTGCCACAAAGAGAGCTATCGATGATTTCACAATATTGAACGGGATTGAAGAGTACATGGAATAAGGTTGTACATCGCTTATCCTTGACAACTGGCGACCGCGTTTGTACGACGCTGTGAAAGAGAGCATCGACAACGGCTGGAACAGGACACTGCGCACCTTGCTCCTTTTACTCCTCGAAACCGGAGCCAAAAAAGAGAGGCGACCACACTGTCTTGTATATATATCGACAATCATAAGAGAGTCGCTATACTTCAATGTTCTTAGCACAATTCCGTCAAATTTCTCTATCATTGCACTGAAAAATAAAAATTCTGATACAAAACTATAAAAAAAAATCCGAAAATATTTGCCAGTTTAAAAAAAGGTTGTACCTTTGCATTCGCTTTAGCAAACTAAGCACATCAAAAAAAGCACTCGCAAGGTGCACAACAAAGGCCGGCCCATTCGTCTATCGGCTAGGACGCAAGATTTTCATTCTTGAAAGAGGGGTTCGATTCCCCTATGGGCTACAAGTAAAACTAAAAAAATAATTAAAAGAGATGGCAAATCACAAATCATCACTTAAGAGAATAAGACAAACTGAAAAGAGAAATCTTCAGAACCGTTATTTTGGTAAGAACATGCGTTCAGCAGTTCGTGGTCTTCGTGCTATGACTGACAAGAACGAGGCTTTGGCTAAGTTCCCCGAAGTTCAGAAGATGCTTGACAGAATGGCTAAGCGTGGTCTTATCCACAAGAACAAGGCTGCAAACTTGAAGTCTGGTCTCTGCGCTAGAATTGCAAAATTAGCCTAATTTATCAAAAACATATATTTACCGAACAGGAGGCTGGAAATCATTCCAGCCTTTTCGTGTTGTAACAACATTGCAACTCTCTGAGGCACAAATAATCAACAACAAAGGATAGCATCATAAATGATGCTATTTTTTTTATCAAAGTTTGCTGAATAGCGCATTTTTTGTTAACTTTGTTGAGTTATTAAGGTTAGAAAATCAACTATGAGCGAAGAAATCAACAAAAGCACATCATCCAACTATTCAGCCGACAGTATCCAGGTCCTCGAAGGCTTGGAGGCAGTACGTAAACGTCCCGCCATGTACATCGGCGACATCAGCGAAAAAGGACTCCACCACTTGGTTTATGAAGTTGTGGACAACTCTATCGACGAAGCGATGGCAGGCTTCTGTACACATATAAATGTTACAATCAACCCCGGCAACTCAATCACAGTTCAGGACAACGGACGCGGTATCCCCGTAGATATGCACGAAAAGGAGGGTCGCTCCGCACTCGAAGTGGTAATGACAGTACTGCACGCCGGCGGTAAGTTCAACAAGGATTCATACAAAGTCTCAGGCGGTTTGCACGGTGTTGGTGTATCATGCGTAAACGCATTGTCAACACACATGAAGACCGAAGTTTTCCGCGACGGCAAGCACTACGTGCAGAACTACTCATGCGGTAAGCCGTTGGAAGCCGTTCACTGCGTAGGAGAAACCACTCTAAGAGGAACAAAACAGACATTCCAGCCCGATGATTCAATATTCATCGTATCGGAATACCAATATCAGATTCTGGCAACACGCTTGCGCGAGCTTGCATACCTGAATGCCGGCATCACCATCACACTCACCGACGAGCGCGAAGCTGACGAGAACGGCAACTTCAAGAGCGAGACATTCCACTCTACCGAAGGCTTGAGAGAGTTCGTTCGCCACATCGATGCGTCACGCACACCACTGATTGGTGATGTAATATATCTGAATACAGAAAAGAACGGCGTACCCATTGAGGCTGCTGTAATATACAACACCGGATACAGCGAAAACGTACACACATACGTAAACAACATCAACACATACGAAGGCGGTACACACCTTGCCGGATTCCGTCGCGCACTGACACGTACGCTCAAGAAATATGCCGATGACACCAAAGCCCTTGAAAAGGCAAAAGTAGAGATTTCGGGCGAGGACTTCCGTGAAGGACTGACAGCCATCGTATCGGTAAAGGTAGCAGAGCCACAGTTCGAAGGACAGACAAAGACCAAGCTCGGTAACAGCGAGGTTACTGGAGCCGTAGATCAGGCTGTAGGAGAGGCTCTCGCATACTACCTCGAGGAACACCCCAAAGAGGCAAAGATGATTGTTGACAAGGTTGTTCTTGCAGCTACAGCACGTATTGCAGCACGCAAGGCACGCGAGAGCGTACAGCGCAAGAGCCCTATGAGCGGATGCGGTATGCCAGGAAAGCTTGCCGACTGTTCAGACAAAGACCCTGCAAACTGCGAATTGTTCCTTGTCGAGGGAGACTCTGCGGGCGGTTCGGCAAAACAGGGACGCAAGAACAAGTTCCAGGCAATCCTTCCTTTGCGCGGTAAGATTCTCAATGTAGAGAAAGTAATGTGGCACAAGGCTTTCGAAAGCGACGAAGTAAACAACATCATACAGGCAATAGGAGTACGCTTTGGTCTCGACCCGGAGGACAGCAAAAAAGCCAACATCGAAAAACTCCGTTATCACAAGATAATTATGATGGCCGATGCCGATGTCGATGGTTCTCACATCGGAACACTCATCATGACACTCTTCTATCGTTATATGCCTGAGATTATCGAAGGCGGACATCTTTACAAGGCAATGCCTCCACTCTACCTCTGTTCAAAAGGCAAAGCAAAGAGATATTGCTACAACGACAAGGAAAAAGAGGAGTTTATTCAGGAATTTGCCGGCGGTAACGAAAAAGAGATTAACATCCAGCGATACAAAGGTCTTGGAGAGATGAACCCGGAACAACTCTGGACAACAACAATGAACCCCGAGACACGTACCTTAAAGCAGGTAACAATACGCGACGCGCAGGAAGCAGACTACATCTTCTCTATGCTTATGGGTGACGATGTTGGCCCACGTAGAGAGTTCATCGAACAGAATGCAACCTACGCAAACATCGACGCATAACAGAAATAAACATCCATTTGTCAAATAAACCTCAAAGTCAAAAACTTAGGGGTTTATTTGTTTTTTGCCATAATTTCACCGAAAAAATTGGTTTTTTATCCATAAAACGATAAAAATCAGGCACTAAAAGCAAAAAAAGTAGAAATAATTTTGTTTGTCCGACAATATTTTATACTTTTGCGCTCCGTTTTGAAAAACGATATTTTTTTATTAAAATTTTATAAATAATGAAAGCAAAATTTATTGTAATGTCATTGTTGGCAATTTTCTGCTTCACAGTTAACGCACAGACAGTTAGCGAGGTAGAGGTTGCAGCAAAGAAAGAGGCTGTAAAGGGCGCAGAGAAAGAAGCTGTAAAGGCTGCCAAGAAAGAGGCTGTTAAAGGTGCTCAGAAAGAGGCTGTAAAGGCTGCTAAGAAAGAGGCTGTTAAAGGTGCTCAGAAAGAGGCTGTAAAGGCTGCTAAGAAAGAGGCTGTTAAAGGTGCTCAGAAAGAGGCTGTAAAGGGCGCCAAGAAAGAGGCTGTACAGGCTGCCAAGAAAGAGGCTGTTAAAGGCGCTAAGAAAGAGGCCGTAAAGGGCGCTAAGAAAGAGGCTGTAAAGGCTGCAACAAAAGAGACTGTTGTTAAGAACACACACGTTGAGTGCAGAGACGACAGAGCTGCTGTTAAGGCTTCAGCTTCAAAGAAAGAGTTGAAGAGCATCAAGAAGGCTGCTAAGAAAGCTGCTAAGAAGAACAAGTAATTATTACAAGTTATTCTTGATAAAAACTGCTGAACGCTACGCGTTCAGCAGTTTTTATGTATATCCGCCAATGTCCAAAATATCGTGTGGAACTATCGATAAATTTGTACAAATAGGAGATTACCGGATAGACTACTTCACCGCCATAATAAATCTTTGATATTTCTGAATACAAAAATCCAACTAAAAAAGTGTATTCAAAAAGAATTTTCTGAATACATGAAACTTATTATAAATCTTCCAGTGCTTTCTCTTGAACTAAATCCGTATTAATTCTATCCCAATAATGCAGCCAAACAGCTCCGCTCCAACCTCTAGCACTTCCCTTTATTATATCCAATTCAATAGTACCCTTATCCGTTTCCCATGTTGTATAATATTTACACTGATCTCGATAAAGACATACCATTCTCATTCCGTCATCACGCGGTTCATAACCATCAAACTTTTCAATACACTCATCGTATTCACCATACTTTTTAGTGAGCATCTCCTTTAAAGAAGAGTAGTTGTCATACAAATCACTCCAATTATCGTGTGTGTCAAACATAACGGATATTCGATTTACAATATCCATGCTTTCAAGTGTGACAACTCCAATTTTACAATTTCTAAAGCCGGCAAAATCACCCTGTAACACAGCAACTCCATCGTCGTCACCCAAATATGTAAATCCAGCCTTTTCCATATTAGCAACATAAGCATCAAGCGTTCCATCGATTGGCACACCTTTAAAAACCAAAT
>JAGBSZ010000212.1 GCA_017631585.1 Bacteroidaceae bacterium | reverse complement strand
TCTCGCGGATTCGTCTACGTCAAGGAGTCGGAGCTGCTTCTGATGGGCGCGAAGAAGGTAGTCGAGGCGACGCTCTCGGTATCTCTTGGCAAACGAGTGCACGACGTGGTACAGATAAAAAATATGGTCAAGGAGTTTTCAACGGATGTTCAGGCGTTACATCCATGACCATTGAAGCTATACCTCAAGACAGCTATGCCTATTTCGATTTTGGGGGTATGGACAATCTTAAAAAAATCCGAATAGAAGATAGTAAAGAGCCACTTGTCACTTCTCTTCCTCAATATTCACCTATTGAGGAGGTATATATCGGACGCGATATCTTGCCTGTTTCTGATTCCAACGAATTCAATAATTTTCCGAAACAGTCTTTAAAGAGTGTTGTTTTTGGAGATTATGTAACTTCTGTCCCGGCAGAAATTTTCAACGGTGCTAATCAGTTGACATCCGTCGCATGGGGAAACGGAATAAAGTATATAGGTAAAGGTGCATTTGCTAATACATGTTTGAGTAGCATAAATATTCCGGCAAGTGTCGATTCTTTGTATTCAAATACTTTTGCGGGTATAAGTACTTTGACATCAGTAAGCCTCCATTCCGGTTTGAAATATATTGGTGAAGGTTGCTTCTCCGGTAGTGCAATCACAGATGTGGAACTTCCAGAGAATATCAATGTTATTGAAAAAGATGTTTTTAATGGATGTATGCAGTTGCAATCAATTGTCATCCCCGACAATGTGGTTTCCATTGGAGCATCAGCCTTTTTCAACTGTAAAAAACTTTCGCAGATTACTATCGGTAAAAATGTTAAAGAGATAGGTGGAGCAGCATTTTATGAGTGTAATAAATTATACGATGTATATTACAATGGAACTATTTCCGATTGGTGTAAGATAGAAATGCATGCAGACACATACCCGGAGGATACCAATCCGCTTTTGTCTGCTAAGAATTTTTATATTAACAACGGTATTTCTTACAAAAAAGTCACAGATCTTGTTATTCCGGAGGATGTAAACAAAATAAAAGAATACTCATTTGCCGGCTGTAAAGCATTTACCTCGGTAACAATCCCGGATAATGTTGTTTCCATTGGTGAAAGTGCTTTTTCCGATTGTATTTCCATCAAAAAGATAGATGTTGATGCTGATACCATTAATAGAACTGCTTTTCTTGGTTGTAAAGCAGATACGTTGATATTTGGCAGTAATGTAAAGGTGGTGAAAGACCACGCATTTTATACTCTGCTTAACTATCCTTCAAACCTTATATATGAAGGTGATATGAGGCATTGGCTTAAAATGGAAGTTGAAGTTAATGCTTTCAAATGCGGAAAACTTAAAATCAATGGTGAACTGCTGGTAAACCTTGAATTGGATAAATATATGACAACAAGCATACGTCCTTATGCTTTCAATTATTGCACATCATTAAAAACAGTTAATCTGCCATACAGTGTAAAAAATATCGGTCCTTTAGCTTTTGCTTACTGTGCAAATCTGACCAATGTTACAGCTAAGGGTATCAAACAGATTGGAGATATGGCATTTTATGAATGTGGTAATCTTCTCAAAGTCAATCTTCTCCAAGACAATCAGACAAGAGCGGCTGAAACAACAGAAGAACTCATAAATATCGGTGTAGGAGCTTTTTCTAATTGTAAAAAATTAGAAGAAATCATTTTGCCTGAAAATTTAGGAAATATCGGTAGCTCTGCTTTTGCCGGTACGCCGTGGTATGAAAACAAATTCAATGATGGAGTTGTGTATTTTGGAACGACATTGTATGAATACAAAGGTCAAATGCCTGAAAATACAGATATCGTAGTAAAAGAAGGAACTGTTCGCATTGGAGATAACGCCTTTGACAATCAGCCTAATCTGAAAAGCATTAAAATCCCCAGCACAGTTGAGTCAATCGGTGAATCAGCCTTCCAGGCTTCCGGTATTAAATCTCTTGTATTACCGGAATCTGTTACAGAGATTGGTGCCAACGCATTCAGTTATTCAGAATTGGAGAGTATTATTATGCCGGAATCGATTGACACAATCAGGGTTGATGTGTTCAAGAATTCATATTCTCTTAAGAGCATAAACATTCCTGCAAGTGTCGATTTTATAGCACACGATGCTTTTGCCGGTTGTGAGGCATTAGAAAATATCGTAATCGAGGATTCCGAAAAACCCTTAGTTCTTGAGAGCTATTATTTATATCTATACAATAATGAATACTACCCCGTCCTTCCTGATGCCTTTGCCTTTTCAGAATCATCTCCTAAACATTTATATATAGGAAGAGAATTACAGGGTAATGCCATAGGAGATTACTATTATCCTCTTAAATATGCTTACAAGGTTGATAGCCTTCAGACACTTACATTAGGAAAATATGTCAAAGAAGTAGAATTGTCTTCAATGCCGGTGTACTATGAATGGAGGGATGGTAAAGATTTTTATTTTACTCCTCTTACAAGCATAACATGCCAAGGTGATATACCTCCGGTATGTATTTATGATGAATATTCAGATGATATATTTCCGGAATTTATTAAAATAGCAGTACCTCTTAGAGTACCAAAGGATGCTGTGGAGGCATATAAAAGTGCAGATGTCTGGAAAGATTTTTATGTTATAGATGGTATAGATTTCACGGGAGTATCAGAGATAAAATCGGAATCCAATAAAGAGCCAATTTATAATATAAAAGGCGAACGCGTAAAAGATAATTACAAAAACTTGCCGGCAGGTGTATATATACAAGGTGGTAAAAAATTTATTATAATGTGATAGATTCAGTAAATCCAAAAGGAAACCTTCAACGGGTTTCCTTTTGGATTTACTGAATTATAATATTTTCTTTTTTTTATTCTTAAACCGATTGCCACTAAACTTTTTTTTGCTAAATTTGCTTCGTGGAAAATTTAATCAGACATATAACGAAGCTCTTGTCACGCTATAATTGCGTGATATTGCCCGGCATAGGTGCTTTTCTGGCACACAAAGTTCCTGCGATGTACCTTACCAAGGAGCAGGTATTTATGCCCCCACGCCGCGAATTGGGATTTAATCCTAATGTCGTGGTCGATGATGCTTTGCTGTTGTCAGAATATGTATCGGCAGAAAACACCACATACGAAAATGCAGAAAAGAGACTATCGCGTGACGTTGCATCGCTTCGCAGAGTGTTGTCAAGCAAAGGTATCTGTTGCTTTGGTGAGCTTGGAACATTCCACATGGATATAAACGGTGCCATCTCATTTGTCCCAAACGAAAATGCAATAGATGACCCTGAAAACTATGGTTTTGAGCCGTTGTCTCTTCCTCTGCTGAGCCAATGCAAAGAGAGAACTATTGTCATCAAGCAACGCGAACTGAGCCGATATATAGCCATTGCCGCGGCAGTAATACTTGCATTCTTCTTTGTAACTCCAATCAGTGACAATGCATACGAAAAGAACATGCAGGCATCAATAGCACAAATAACAACAAAAGCGCCTGCAATAGTTGAGGAAACCAAAGAGGTTGAAGAGTATGTGATTTCTCCTATAACAGATACGGTTACAGAGAACATATATACCTCACAGCCAAACACTGTTCAGGAAGCCGAAACATATAAACCGGCTGTTATTGAAGAGCAGACAAAAGAGGTTGAAGAGGTGGTTGTTCCACAAAAGACCTATTCTATAATTGTCGCAAGTTCTCCCAATGCCAAGAATGCCGAACTGGCAATCAAGGAATTGTCAAGAAAGATGAAAGCAGATTATACCATTGTTGTCGGCAGTGGCAGACATCGTATATCAGCCGGAGACTTTGACAATATCAATGCAGCCAATGACGCGTTGGCTGCGATCAAGAATACATTCCATGATGCGTGGGTGTTGACACACTGATTCATAAAGAATTCCAAACAGTTTTTTATTCCATGAGCAAGATTATCTGCCCCAAATGCGACCATGCCATAGATTTTGATGCCTCAAGTTATAAATTGGGACAATCATTGGTGTTTGAATGCGAAAAGTGCCGCAAGAGTTTTACAATACGCATTGGCGAGAACGCAGAAGACATACAGACCGAAGATTTCGGTTATGTTGTGGTTATTGAAAACACTTTTTGCTTCAAACAGATAATACCGTTGAGCGAGGGTGACAATATGCTTGGTCGTTACAATAAAGGAACTGTCATTTCGCACCCGATAGAGACAAGCGACCCGAGCATGGACCGTCGTCATTGTATAATAAACGTAAAGCGTGACTATTCGGGCGGATTGAAATACACCATACGCGATAATCAGAGCGTCACAGGAACATTTGTAATGAACAAGATTCTAGCTCCAAAGGAACGTCTGCTTATTGAAGACGGAGCCATAATCACCCTTGGAGCAACCACGCTGATTCTGCATACACCTGACGCGGAAGAGTAACAAAAAATCCTCAAATGAGGATTTTTTGTTGTTATATAGCATTACACTGCTCTTTCAGGTATTCCAAATCTTCACCTTCGAGATATGGAGAAAGCTTTTCATAAACCATTGCATGATAGCTGTTCAGATATTCTCGAGCATCAGCACCAAGCAATTCCGGGATAATAGGAGTCTTGTCTATCGGACAAAGAGTCAACGGCGACAACTCATAGAACTCGCCGAATTCCCCTTCGCGATAATATTTCACCACCATAGTGTTTTCTATGCGTATTCCATGACGACCGGCTTTATACAGTCCGGGCTCGTTGGTGACGGTCATTCCCGGAACGAGATGTGTTGGTATATTGTTCATGCGTATCTGATGCGGACCTTCATGTACATTAAGGTAATGCCCCACTCCATGACCTGTACCATGCAGATAATTCTCACCCGCTTGCCACAACCACTGACGCGCAAGCACATCAAGCTGCGTTCCGCAAGTACCTTTGGGGAACTTTGCCATTGCAAGTGATATATGTCCGCGCAACACTCGTGTATAATCCTCTTTTTCCTCATCAGTAAGGGTTCCTAACGCAATGGTACGTGTAATGTCCGTTGTGCCGTGCAGATATTGTCCGCCACAGTCAAGCAACAAGAAACCTTTTGGTGCAAGCAACGCATTTTCTGCAGGAGTAGGTTCATAATGAACAATGGCAGCGTTTTCACCGTATGCTGCAATGGTGGCAAAGCTCAAGCCCCTGAATGCAGTATCAGCACTGCGCAGTTCTGTAAGCTTTGCATCAACATCAAGCTCTGTCACACCACCCTTATCTACCGCAGGTTTCAGCCACCTCAACAACTTTACCATTGCCACTCCTTCGCTTAGCATGGCACGTTCAAAGCCTTTTATCTCAACTTCGTTTTTTACAGCCTTCATAAGTGCTATAGGTGAGTTATTGCGATAAACAACCTTTTTACCTATTGAGAGAGCTACAGCTGCATTGCACTTGTTCGTGTGTATCATCAAAGTGTCCTTTTCATACTCCTTTAATGCCTGCCATATTCCTGAGTAGGGAGCCACGGATATGCCCTGCGATTGCAAATAAGCCTTTACTTCATCTGTCAGTTTGCAATCATCGA
Source organism: Bacteroidaceae bacterium (assembly GCA_017631585.1). GTDB lineage: Bacteria > Bacteroidota > Bacteroidia > Bacteroidales > Bacteroidaceae > HGM04593. The sequence continues at coordinate 10,975 of JAGBSZ010000212.1, read as the reverse complement.
TATACAAAACTGCATCCTCACCTGTAACAATCATATACGAAACAAGAACCGGGTTGTATTCCACATCGTTGCCACGCAGATTTGTAAGCCATGCAACCTCGTCAAGCATAGTCACTACCATGCCGTCAACACCCTCCTTTTTTAAAGCTTCGCGCAGGCGGGCAATCTTTGATGAAGCACTCTCACCGGCAACATCATCAGGCATTATCTCAGCCATAGACAACGGAACAGCAGGACGGTTGTGCCATAGCTCATCAAATGGGTCATTTACCGTTTCTGTTTTAATGCCACATGAGGCAAGCGGTGCTTTCCATGCACCAAAATCGACAACAGTACATACTGTTGTATCCACACCGACAACATCTCCTTTTTTAAGATTCTCCGAGAGCCAATCTGTTATTGAAGGAGTTTCGGCAAGACCATCTTTCATAAGCTCTATGCCTGTACCTGCAAGAGCCTTGTCGGCGGCAAGCCAATAACGCGAATCAGTCCAGAGAAGAGCTTTGTCGGCTGTAATTACTACAGTGCCGGCAGAGCCATCGAATCCTGATACCCACTCACGACATTTCCACCGGTCGGCAACATATTCGCTGCTGTGAGGGTCGCTGCTCACAACAATAAACGCATTCAATCCTTTTTCGCTCATGTATGAGCGGAACAATTTTATTCTTTCACAAACGATATTCTTGTTCATTGTCAATCAAATTTTTCATCGCTAAGATAGGAATAAATATATACAATAGCAAGTGAACTTGCATATTCGATGATTAAATAATTGAGTGTTGAAAATGTTCTTGCGCTTGCTAATTATACTAAGTAGTTAAATAATATTATAAAAAAGAAGTAAATAAACCAAACCTTTTGTGTTGTCAATGATTTTGGCTAATTTTGTATAAATGTTATTTTGCACAAATATGCCAATAATAAAATACAAGAACGTTGACATAAACATCGACTCAAAGGTGATTCTTGAGAATGTATCATTCACTCTGGAAAACGGTGAGTTTGCATACATTATCGGAAGTGTGGGTTCAGGAAAATCCACATTGTTGAAGAGCATATACGGCGAAGTAGAGATTACAGACGGCAAAGCCTACGTAATGGATGAATACGACCTGTCAAGGATAAGCAACAGAAAATTACAGAAGTTGCGCAGAAACATAGGTATCGTATTTCAGGATTTCCAGCTTCTTACCGACCGCAGCATACACGATAATCTTGATTTTGTTCTTCGTTGTACAGGATGGAAAGCAAGACGTCAGCGCGAGGAGCGCATCCAGGGGGTTCTTGACCTTGTAGGACTTTTACAGAAAGGTTACAAACACCCTCACGAACTATCAGGTGGCGAACAGCAGCGCGTAGTCATAGCCAGAGCCATACTCAATCGCCCTGCCCTTTTGCTCGCCGACGAGCCAACCGGTAACCTCGATTCCGAAACAGGTAACTACATAATGACGCTATTGCATAATATATGCAAAGAAGAAAAAATGGCAGTGCTTATGATTACCCACAACGAGCAATGGCTTAAGGACTATCCCGGAACAGTATATCGTTGCAAGGATTCAGAAATGAACAAAGTCATTTTCGAGAGCAATGTTCAAGCTCCTGCCCCACAGGCAACCGTGCAGGAAATTGTGCAAGGCATAGTACAAGGCTTGGTGCATGAAACCGTACAGGCAACAGTACAGAACATCGCTCAACAGGCTGCGCAAGAGGATGTAAAAGAAAACGAGGCAGACGTTCCTGTGACTGAGCATAATATTGAAGAGAGAGAAAATATAAATTGAATAACACAATAAATACTAAGAATATGAAAGTATTGAAATTCGGCGGAACATCAGTAGGTTCTGCAGAGCGCATGCAAAACGTGGTACGTCTCATTTCTGACGGCGAACCAAAAATTGTTGTCCTTTCAGCAATGTCGGGAACAACCAACTCACTTATAGAGTTCACAAACTATCTTCGCAACGGCAACGTAAACGGTGCTTGCGAACACTCTACATTCCTGCAGACAAAATACATGCAGACAATAAAGGACCTCTATAAAAGCGAAGAGGCAATAAAGAGCGCGACAGATAAAGTAAACGAGATTTTCGACCATTTGCGCGACCTTGCTGCAAAGCCACTATCTGACGAACTTGAAAAAGAGATAGTAGCCCAGGGCGAAATAATCTCCACAAACATGGTCACAATTTACATGCGCGAGCTTGGTCTTGATGTTGAGTTGCTCAATGCTCTCGACTTCATGCGCTTGAATGTAAACGGTGAGCCTGATATCGCATATATCCGCGAGCACCTTCTCCCGCTCGTTGACCTTGAGAAAAAGGGAAAGATTTACATCACACAAGGCTTCATCTGCATGAACCACGAAGGCAGCTACGACAACATTCAGCGCGGTGGTAGCGACTATACAGCAACACTTTTCGGTTATGCAGTAAAAGCAGAAGAGGTACATATTTGGACCGATATCGACGGTGTACACAACAACGACCCACGTATCGTGGAGAATACCACACCTGTACGTAACCTCCATTTCGAGGAGAGCGCAGAGCTTGCATACTTTGGTGCAAAGATTCTTCACCCCACATGTATCCTGCCTGCAAAGCTTACCGGTACTCCTGTACGTCTGCTCAACACAATGGACCCTACAGCCGAAGGTACACGCATCGACAACAATCTTACACGTCCGGGTGAAATCAAGGCAATCGCTGCCAAGGACAACATCACAGCCATTAAAATCAAGAGCGGACGCATGTTGCTTGCATACGGTTTCTTGCGCAAGGTATTCGAGATTTTCGAGAGCTACCACACATCAATCGATATGATCTGTACATCAGAGGTGGGTGTATCAGTTTCAATCGACGACGACAAGAGACTTGATGAGATTGTTGCCGAATTGCAGAAAATCGGTACAATCACCGTTGACAAAAACATGTGCATCATTTGCGTTGTAGGTGACCTCAACTGGGAGAACACAGGCTTTGAAGCACGCGCAATGGAAGCGATGAAGGATATTCCTGTACGCATGGTTTCATATGGTGGCAGCAACTACAACATATCATTCCTTGTACGCGAAGAGGATAAGGTAAGAGCATTGCGTTCACTCAGTGCCTCAATTTTTGAGAACAAATAATTCAAGACAATGACAACAAAATTTCCAGTTGAAAAGTTTGCGGGCATTGAAACACCGTTCTACTACTACGATGTAGAGCTGTTGCGTCGCACACTCGACAAAGCATTGGAAGAGGCAGGCAAATACGACGGTTTCCACGTACACTATGCCATTAAGGCAAACTTCAATCCAAGTTTGCTCCGGATTATCAAATCATCAGGCATGGGTGCCGACTGTGTCAGCGGTGGCGAAGTACGTGCCGCTATCGATGCAGGCATTGAACCCGGCAAGATTGTTTTTGCCGGCGTGGGAAAAACCGATAGAGAGATAGCATACTCACTCGATGCAGGTATATTCTGTTTCAACGTGGAATCAGTTCCCGAAGCAGAAGCGATTGAACGCCTTGCTGCAGAGCGCAACGTGAAGGTACAGGTTGCAATAAGAGTAAACCCCAACGTTGGAGCGCACACACACTCGAACATCACAACCGGCCTTGCCGAGAACAAGTTCGGAATAAATTACGAACAGCTTGATGAAGTCATCGACATCATCGAAGGTATGGAACACCTTGAATTGATAGGCTTGCATTTCCATATAGGTTCACAGATTCTTGTCATGGACGATTTTATTGCTCTATGTGGCAGAATCAATGAGTTGCAGGAGCTGTTGCACGAGACCCGCAACCTTGTATTGCCACATATAAATGTAGGCGGTGGTCTTGGCATACGTTACGATGCTCCCGACAAATATCCTGTTCCCGATTTTGAGTTGTATTTCTCGACATACGCAAACAATCTGAAATTGTTACCCGGTCAGCAAGTGCATTTTGAGCTTGGACGAAGCATTGTCGCACAATGCGGTTCACTCATAACACGTGCCACATATATCAAGCACGGCACATGCAAGAAGTTCATCATCGTAGATGCCGGAATGAACGACCTGATACGTCCTGCTATGTACGATGCTTATCATCGCATAGAGAATCTTACTTCGGACAAGGCAGATGAACTATACGACGTTGTAGGTCCTATCTGCGAATCTTCGGACGTATTCTGCAAAGAACGCCGTATTCCCGAAACCAAACGCGGTGACATCATGGCGATGCGTTCCGCAGGAGCATACGGCGAAGCAATGGCATTCGGATATAATTGTCGCGAATTACCCAAAGCTGTCCTGTCAACTGAACTTGAATAACAAAAATGTGGTAACGCATCGCGTTACCACATTTTTTCAATGACCTGAATATGATATACCTCAAAAGTTTCGAAATTCCGAAAGACCGTTGGGTTGATGAATATTTCACACGGTCGGGCTATGAAAAGTTGCCCGACAATATGCCTATGGCAAGCAACAACACCCATCTGAATACCTGGTATCCGTGGAACAACTTCTATCTGCGCGGACTGCACAATTTCGAATTTGAGGATATAACAATTCTCTACGGCGGCAACGGCTCGGGAAAGACCACACTGCTGAATGTGATAGCACAGCATCTGCACCTGGAAAGGCTTACACGATACAATAGAAGCAGTTGTTTCGACGATTACATAAAGATATGCAGTTACAAGGCGGCAGACTTGAATGCAGAGCGGTGCATACAGCGCGGAAAGATACTCGTCAGCGACGATGTGTTTGACGCGATGCTGAAAAAAAGAGAGGAGAACGAATACATTGACCAACGCAGGGAGGAACTTGCAAACGAGTATTTCAATATGCCCGACCTGCCACGCGAGAACCTTACCGACCCAAGAGTGTTCAACGAGTACAAAAGGATTCTCGGCGCAAAAAAAACAAGTTGCTCAAGATTCATCAAGGCGCAATTGCAGAGAAACAGCAAGGAGCAGTCGAATGGAGAGACTGCATTCGAGTTTTTCGTTGAGTCAATAATAAACGATTCGCTGATACTGCTCGATGAACCCGAGAACAGCTTGTCGGCAAAATGGCAGATAGAACTGGTAAAATATCTCACAGGAGCAATGCGCGCCTTCCGTTGCCAGTTCATAATAGCCACACACTCACCGTTCCTGTTGTCAATACCGGGCGCAAAGATCTACGACCTCGATTCAAGCCCAATAAGAACGGAACAGTGGTATAACCTTGAAAACATAAGGCACTACTACGAATTGTTCAAAGAGAATATGCACCTGTTTGAATGATAATCACTCGAATTTGATTGCCTTTGTAGGCTCAATCCTTGAAATGAACATCGACGGCAGAAGCAACATCAGCACAGAAAGGATAAATATGCCTATGTTCATAGGCACAAGCAACCAAGTAAACTCGATGGGAACACTGTTCATGTAATACATCGAAGGGTCAAGAGCAACAATATGGAACTTTTGCTGAATAAAGCAAAGAACTGCTGCTATTACATTACCCCATAGAATTCCTTTACCTATTATAATACATGAGTAGTAAAGAAAGACTTTGGCAATCGATACGTCATGAGCACCAATTGCTTTCATCACACCTATGAAATTGCTCTTTTCAAGGATAAGTATAAGCAATCCCGATATTGTAGTAAAACCGGCTATAAAAAGCACAAGAACAAGAATAAGCCACACTGTCTGGTCAAGTATGCTTAGCCATGCGAAAAGCGAAGGATATAGTTCATCTATTGTAGAAGCATACATTGTCGCTCCGGTGTTGTTATTTCGCTCAATAACATCATTTACACCACTGGCGACGAAATCAACAAAGTTATAGTCCGTTACTGCAATCTCAACACCGGAAAATTCATCCTTTCCCCATCCGTTCAGGCGACGCACCGTGTAGATGTCGGTCAAAGCCATCGTGTTGTCAAGTTCCTGCAAATGCGTTTCATATATTGCACCTACTGACAAACGGCGCGCCTTTATGCCATCCTGAAGAAAATATATATTTACCTTATCCCCGATATTCAGACTCAATTTGTTGGCAACGGTTCTTGATAGAACAATCACATTCGACGCCTTTTCATTGCTCCATGCGGGCAATTCACCTTCTACAATATTCTCCTTTACAAAAGACAAATCATAATCGGCTCCGACACCTTTAAGCACAATACCCTCATACTCGTCGCGTCCGACAAGCATACCGGGTTTGTATGCAAAGGGCTGTACATGTTCCACTCCATCCACAGCCAAAAGCTCATTAAGGAACAAAGAGTCTGCTTTTATCGATGTTTCACCATCGGACATTGCCTCATAGCTCATCACCTGGATATGTCCGCCGAAGCCGATAATCTTTTCGCGAATCTGCTGCTTGAAGCCGACAATGATACATATAGACACAAACATCACCAACGTGCCGATAGCCACACCCCATTGGGCAATGGCAACGGCAGGGCGCGATATCCTGCGCCCTCCCCTACGTGTGCTGTAAAGCCGTTTTGCTAAAAATTTTTCAAAATTCATGATTGTGCCTTAAAATTTTCGGAACTCAAGAAGTGCATCCTTTGAACGCAAAATCATCTTATTCCTGTTCAAAAGAACAACTCCAAAACGTTCATCTTTTGGGTTATAAAGACCTACCTTCTTTAAATCAGACGAAGGGGAAATTGTTATCATTTGTACAAACAGTGAGTCGCCTATATGTTGAAAACGTCCCTTTCCGCCATAATTATAACTATAGCTATCATCATCCTCTGATGATGTAGCTAAAACATCCAGTTGAATGCTCCAAAAACGCTTATACTCTTTTGTATCTATGGTTGTTGCAGTGGTAAATTCCTCAATCTTGAGTAATTTCCAAAAACCGCCTAAATCACCATTGTCATCAGCCTTTTGACAAGACGATGCAAGAACTGCTGTCAATAATATGTAAATTATCTTTTTCACTTCTCGGATCTTTTCTTAAGATTATATATACCATATCTTTTAAGAGTAAGCATTGCACCATAGTTATCTCCATACAACTCGCCCTTGTCAAAGGCAAACGATGTACCCACGCTCCAATTTCTTTTTCTTGTAGGGAAGAAGGTCAACTCTACAAGAGCAGAGACATTCTTCTTTATATCGACAAAAGGTTTCGCGTAGGTGCCCCAATTGTTGCTGTATGTAAACAGGCAACGATAATCGAGCCATGTCAAAAGTTCGCCTTCTGCTCCAAAGTGGAATGCTTCAACACGATTATTACGACATATTTGAAGTTTGTCACAGTTATATATCGGCGAAGTGCACAGCGGTGTTCCTATCATACGACCATAATTGAACCAACCGGCATAACGTTGATGATTATAATTGTTATCCACACAACTCACCTGGTCTGGAATATCTTTTGTCCTGTCGTGATATACAGGACCACTCTGATTCTTTAGGTTGAAATATTCGAATACGACATTCCTTATCCATTTGAAGTCTTCAAGTTCAAGTTCCAAACCGGCAAGCTGTTCTGTCCATAAACCATACTCCCAAAACATTTGCGAGTGATCTTCGAAGATATGGTCGTAATAGAAATGCAACTTCCAGTTCTCATCGGTCCACGTTATTGCTCCCATCCAACTTCCAAGAACGTTACCTGCGACATTTCCTTGGTCGATACCACCATATTGGCTATCACCCTTCAATGGTATAAGAGCCAGCATATAATCCTTGAAACGTGTAGGTGTGGTACTATGTCCAGGTCTGTTCAATGAATTATAACAAGAACCTCCAAACTGTGTAACCATATGTAAACCAATCTCTGCTGTCAATGGAAATTTATCATTATTTCCAAAGCGCATAAAACCGGCTTTTGAATGATATCGCACACCTTCCGTGCGCACAGAGGTCACATCAAAAAACTTCTTTTGCCATCTTTCATCGGTAAACCATCCGTATGAAAGATGACCACGTATTCCGAACCATCCACCCAATCCGGGGATATCCCAATACTCAGGCAGTTCAATTCTTATTTGTGGTATAGGTCTTGCATTCCCGCTTTCAACCAGAGCACCGGTTGATAAACGATGATTCTTCATGTCGCACCAACGCTCTTTTTGTCCCAAAGAGAGTTTGACACGTTTCCATCTAATGTCGAAATAAGCCTGTTGTATAAATACGGTAGATACAAGATTATATCCGGCAACAACATCAAATCCCCAATCAAGATTCAAATCAATGTTACTGAAAGGATGCTCACCCGATGCACCCAAACGTGCATATACCGAATTGTTTTTTTCGCTGTTTATACCCTGTGTGCTGACGGTATGCCACATCGGAGCGAAGTTACCATTTCCGTATGTGGCAACTATTTCATTCCGTTCGGTAAATATCTGTGCATTGATACCGAGCGAAACAAACAGCAATACTGCAAAATATAAAAGTCTCGACATCAGAAGTTATATTTATTGCAAATCCTTTACACCAGCTGCAATATTCACAATAGTCATTACAGCCTTTTCCATAACCTGAACGGAAACAAACTCATATCGGCTGTGGAAATTGATACCTCCGGCGAAGAGATTAGGACAAGGCAAGCCCATGAATGATAGCTGCGCACCATCAGTTCCGCCACGTATAGGCTTGATGACAGGCACCACACCACTCTGTTCCATGGCATTCTTGGCAAGCTCAATTATATGCATCTTAGGTTCAACCTGTTCACGCATGTTACGGTACTGCTCCTTAAGTTCAAGTGTAACCACACCCTCGCCGTATTTTGCTGTCATCTGTTCAAGAACCTGCTTCATGAAAGCCATTCTGCTTTCAAAAATCTCACGGCTATGGTCGCGTATGATATATGACACCGTTGCATGATCGACACCGCCGTTTATACCCATCAGGTGATAGAAACCTTCGTATCCGCATGTACATTCAGGTGATTCAACGGCAGGAACAGCATCCACAATAGCAGTTGCCACACGCAGAGCATTGAGCATCTTGCCTTTAGCATATCCTGGGTGTACATTGCGTCCCTGAATAGTGAACAAAGCGCTTCCGGCATTGAAATTCTCGAATTCAAGCTCACCCTCACAGCTTCCGTCAACTGTATATGCCCAGTCACAACCAAACAGAGGCACATTGAAGTTATGCGCGCCGCGACCAATCTCTTCATCGGGATTGAAAGCAATGCGAATCTTTCCATGCTTTATCTCAGGATGCGCCTGCAGATATGCAACAGCTGTTACAATCTCAGCAACGCCTGCCTTGTCATCAGCACCAAGCAGAGTGTGTCCGTCGGTAACAATGACATCATTGCCCTTATAGTTCTCCACCTCAGGAAAATCTGATACCTTAAGCACAATGCCATCCTTTTCATCAAGAACAATATCGCCACCAGCATAATTTTCCACCACACGAGGCTTTACATCCTTACCGCTCATGTCAGGGCTTGTATCAAGATGGGCAATAAAACCTACAACTGGCATCTCATCGTCGCAGTTCGCAGGAAGAGTAGCATAAAGATAACCCTTCTCATCGAGTACAACATCCTCAAGTCCCATATCTTTCAGCTGCTGTTCAAGATAACGTGCAAAAACAAACTGACCTTCAGTTGTAGGAACAACCGTTGCATCGTCACACGATTCAGTATCGAATGTCACATACTTGAGAAAACGCTCAAGCATATATTCCTTTACATTTTTCATATTTCCTTTATTTTTTTGATTTATCATTTTATTATTACCATTGTAGCTCCAAAGCCATATTTCTGGAACGAAGCATCCTGAGAAATGCAACGCGGATACTTGCGACGCAACTCCTGCCCTATCGCATTGCGCAACACGCCGTCACCCTTTCCATGAATGAATACAATCTTCTTGTTCTTGAATTTAAGGTTCTCGTTAAGAGTATTACGCACAACATCAAGCTGATAGTTGAGGATGTCAAAAGCAGTCATGCCCGCTGTTGTCTCCAGTAGTTCTTCTGCATGCAAATCGACTTCAAGTATATCACTTCCTTTTGCAAGTTTAGATTGCTGTCGTGGCTTTTGCGGTGTCTCCCCTTTTTTCTTTTCAAGAATAATATTCTTTATCTCTTCAGCATCGGCAAAGACCTCTTTTGTTGGTTTGTCATCAACAACAATGTCATAAATAAGTGCCCCCTCGTCAAAGAACGGATTCTTGCTGAACAGATGCAATTTATAGAATTTTACCGTGTCGATACGTCGTTCCACTGTCATTGCAGGTTTCAACGCGAATGGTTTGTTTTCCTTGAACGGCAACAACTGAACGCATACACGTTCCATCTCGTTGAGTTCCTCGCGACCAAACTCCTCGATGAACATTTTTGAGTTAGGCTCAAGCAATCCGTTGCAACGTGCAGTCCAACTGCGTCCCGAAGCCGTAAGATAAGTAAAATAGATAGAATAATTACTGTCATTTATTATGTAAGCCTCAAAACGCGAATTGCTCAAAGACTTTTCGTCCATTGGCAGATATGCCAACACAACATTCAGTTTCTCTCCCTCAGGACGCTCTGCCGGACGGTATGTCACCACCGGAGTGAAGTCATCATCGTCGTCCTCATTCTTTGCAGGCTGTGGAACTGTGCGTTTTTTTGTTACAGGCTCATCCTTTTGGGGCGCACTCTTTTTCTGGAAATTATATTCGTTTGTATCGACAACCACACACTCGTGCACCTGCATAGGAATTTCAAAACCATCCTTGTCCTCGACAAGAACAATATCCTTTCCGCGGAAGCCCGTTACCACGCCACCACCGCACTCATATATAAAACGTACTTTATCACCTACTTTCATATTGCAATTTTATCTATTACTTACAAAGATAATGACAACGAGTGAAAGTTGTGCAAGTGAATGGGAGAAAATTTATTTTCTCACGCAATGAACGAAGCTAAACTTCGCTGAAAGCAAATAATATCAAGCTTGCTTGAATATTTTTCAAAACGAGGCTTCTTTTCGTCGGCACGAAAAGAAGAGAAAAGAACGACTTGAAGAGGA
>JAGBSZ010000211.1 GCA_017631585.1 Bacteroidaceae bacterium | reverse complement strand
GATATTTATTTCAGCAGTAATGCTTACTACCCCCGAGATGTTTCCTGCCTTAGGTTGTGCTCCCGACATGCCGCCAAGTCCTGCCGTTACAAACAGCATTCCTCTGAGGTCCTTCTGTTCCGGCTTCATGCGCTTGCGTGCGGCATTCATCACAGTGATTGTTGTGCCGTGTACAATGCCCTGAGGACCAATGTACATATATGAACCGGCAGTCATCTGTCCGTACTGCGATACACCCATTGCATTGAAACGTTCCCAATCGTCCTGTGACGAGTGGTTGGGGATAACCATACCGTTTGTCACAATAACGCGCGGAGCATCCTTGTGTGAGGGGAACAAGCCCAGAGGGTGACCGGAGTACATTACAAGAGTCTGTTCATCGGTCATCTCTGCAAGATACTTCATGGCAAGGCGGTATTGTGCCCAGTTCTGGAACACGGCACCGTTGCCGCCGTATGTAATCAGCTCGTGCGGATGCTGTGCCACAGCCTTGTCAAGGTTGTTTTGTATCATAAGCATAATGGCTGCCGCCTGACGTGAGCGTGCAGGGTACTCCTCTATGGGGCGTGCATACATCTCATATTCAGGGCGCAGACGATACATGTAAATGCGTCCGTATCTCTTCAATTCATCGAGAAATTCAGGAGCAAGCTCCGCGTGGTGCTTTTCAGGAAAGTATCGCAACGCGTTTGCCAAAGCAAGCTTTTTCTCATTGTCGGTGAGAATATCCTTACGCTTTGGTGCATGGTTTGCAGTGGTGTCGTATTCTCTTTTTGCAGGCAGGATATCGGGTATTCCTGCCAGAATATCTTTTTGAAAATCAGTCATGGCGTCTATGTTTTATCCGTTTATCTTGTTTTCTACAATAGCGATAATCTCTCTCTCGGCATTTTGTGCAAGAGCCTGTATCTCGTTGGCTTCGGCAACAAGAGCTTCTGCTGTGTCGCGGTCCTTAAGACCTGCAGCATTGATTTTTACATTGAGGCATGCACCCATCACAGCCGAACGTGCGGCAAGTGCGCCCACTCCGGCATCGGAAACGGAATTTGGATTACCCTCTTCTGCCATGGCGCGTACAACATCGAAAGCCTTGTATGCAGCCTTCATTGTGCGCAAAGGAACCTGTGTGGCATACAGAGTGGCAGCCTCCATGGCAATGGCACGCGCCTCTTTCTCCTCGTCAGTGCCTTTTGGCATTCCGAATACATCCATAATCTTGTTGAATGCCGCAGTATCCTCATCCACAAGGGCAAGCAACTCATTCATTGTGTTCATGCCCTTTTCTGCCCAGTCAGAGAAATATTCCCAACGGTCGTCCCAGCCTGCCTTGTGCGATGAGAGGTTGGCAACCATTGTACCAAGAGCTGCAGCCAACGCACCCATGTATGCCGAGATTGAGCCACCGCCCGGGGCAGGTGATTCGCTTGCTGTCTCCTCGGCAAAGCCGGCACATGTCATATCTACAAGTCGTTTTGTGCTGTTCTTCTCCTCTGCTTCGAGCATATATTCGATAACCTTCTCTTCGGGCTTGAAGCCTTTGAGGTTGGCAAGTCCCATGCTCTCAATGGCAACGCGTACAAGCTCGCGTTCAGGCACGCCTGTGGAACGTTGCTGCTTGCGCAGGAAGTGACGACCTGCATCCACAAGGCATTTCTTGGGGATAAGACCTACAATCTCTGTTCCTGTCACACGCACACCGCGGGCATCGGCAGCACGGCACACCTCATCGAATGCCACGTGCAACGGAGTGACAGCAAGATTTGTCATGTTCATCGACACCTGAGCAATTCCGTACTCCTCGATGAACCAGCCTATAGCCTTGCATGCCTTCAATGTACCCGGCTTCATTACAGGTTTTCCGTTCTCATCCTTTATTATTTTACCGGTGATAGGGTTGCCCTCGCGCATTGGACGACCCTTCTCGCGAACATCGAATGCAATGGCGTTGGCACGGCGTGTCGATGTTGTGTTAAGGTTATAGTTTACTGCAACCAAAAAGTCGCGTGCGCCAACAGCTGTAGCACCTGTGCGGGCAATACCTTCGTCGTATGCGCGCGCTCCAAAGTCGGGGCGTTTATCCTCGTTAGCCATCTTCTCGGGCAATCCCTCGTATTCTCCTGCACGGCATACTGCAAGATTACGACGCTCGGGCTTGAATGCAGCCGCCTCGTAACAATATGTAGGAACTTTCAGTTCGTCGGCAATGCGTTTGGCAAGGGCACGCGCAAGCTCTGCACACTCCTCCATGGTTATTCCCGAAACAGGAATCAACGGACAAACGTCGCATGCACCCATGCGAGGATGCGCTCCTTTGTGCAGGCGCATGTCGATAACCTCTGTTGCACGTTTGATGCCGGCAACAGCTGCATCAACAACAGCCTCAGGCTCGCCCACAAAAGTAACAACGGTACGGTTGGTAGCTTCGCCCGGGTCAACGTCGAGCAGTTTCACACCCTTAACGGCTTCAATGGCATCAGTAATCTGCTTTATAGCCTCCATGTTGCGTCCTTCGGAAAAATTAGGCACGCACTCGATAATTCTTTTCTGCATGTGTTTTATAGTTATATGTTTTTCTTTTCTTTATTGCAATCCACAATTTTGCAATCTAAAGGTAGGCAATAAAGTTGTAGTAGCAAATTTATTGATGATAAAAAGTGAAATTATAAAGAAAAGATTTGGCAAAGGAATAATTTTCGACTACTCAAAGCGAACTATCTTACTTTTATCAGAACTCTCTGGGTAGATTGCTTTATATCCTTGCTGCGTATTCGCAAACGCTTATGTCTCGTCAGAAAAAGAAATAGGTAATTGTTGTATAGAAAACCGTTTTGCACTTTTTATACCGAAAAGGTGGTAAGCGTACCACCAAAAATGGTGGTAAATGATAAAATATTACAAGGGTTTTATCCTACTTTTTGTCCACCCTGCCTAAAAGTGCTAGTATCTTTGTGTGTATAAAAAAAGAGTTCCGTGTGCACCGGAACTCTCTACATCCTTTTTTAAGTGCAGATATAGCGACTAAGCCTATACGGGCACTATTAGGTTTTGCAAAGATATGATATAAAATCGACTTCAACAAGCTAAATTGCTATTTTGGTGCAATTTTTTATTATTTCTGTTGCGTTTATATCTCTTTTTGCATTCATTAAACCTGCAATATCTTTTTCAAGATCTTTTCTTCTTTCAGGAGATATTGTACCAAGGATATACTTAATAACACAAATAGCACCGTTTATGTTGTGTCTGCTGTCGTCGGTAACACCTGCGGGTTTAATTGAAATACCTTTGGCTGTTTGGATATTATAAATGCAGTTTCCGTGTGCGCATTTGTTTCGTATTACTCTTATGGTCTCAAGATAGTTCAAGAATACCTTGATGCTGCACCCGTACCTTTTCGCTATAATGCGTTTTACTTCATCATCTTTAATTGCCTTGTACAAAGATGTCAAATTGCCTAATGTCATAAACTCAATGGTTTTCCATGCAGGCGCATATTTATCATTTATGTATTTGTTATGGTGGCGCTGTATGACAGGATTGTCTCTCAGGGTTTTATATACTTTCTCTTCAAAAGTGTTTACAAAATTGGTGGCCATTATGTTACTGTCGGCGAACCAAGTGGGGGATTTGACATAATGGTTCGAAACAATATATGTTATTTGTGTACGGATATTTACCTCAATACGGTCAAGGGCGTTTAGTAATATCCTGCGTAAATGTGTGTCAAAGTCATATAGGTCATATATGCTTTTGAACGTTGTACCCTCTTTTACTACGTGTGTTCTGTTTATTAATGAGGGGAAAGTCTTTTCGTATGGGAAAGAATAGAATCCCATTCTATAAAATCCTACATCCAGCAGTATTTCTTTCGCTTTTTCTTCGTTGTCGAAAATAACCCCATATTCTTTCAATAGGGATATTTGTTCATCTATATTATATGCTCTTTTCATAGTAAACAACTTGTATGACAAAGGTAATAAATAACTTTTATATTTAACAATCTTTATTCAACATTCACTTTGTCGTCAATTAGGACTTTACACTTAATGCTTAAAATTTTAATTTTTGCCTAAATGTTTATGCACTGAAACACAATAATCCCTTGTAAGCTTTTGTCTTACAAGGGATTATCTATTATTCCAGTACTCGAAGCGGGACTTGAACCCGCACGGCGTTTAAATGCCAAAGGATTTTAAGTCCTTCGTGTCTACCGATTCCACCATTCGAGCGACCTTATGTGTTTGTTGTCTTTAAACAACGGATGCAAAGATATAACAAATGAACGAGATATACAAAACTTGTTTTTGATATTTCGCGGATATTTTGTATAGGGTGCTGTTGATTTTTAGTAGTTCGTCGCGAAGGCAATGGTTTTTAGCCGAGTATGCAAATGCTTAATATTTAGTTTTGTATAATCACATTCTGGTCGTTTGTATATACTCTATAGTGCCATAGTGGCCTTGATTTGCCTTCAATGGCAATTCCTCCGCTGTTGAGGTCAAAAACAGCTGCGCAGTTAGGGCATTTGGCATGGTCGGTAGTATTATCTATTTCCACCCGGTGTCGTTCTTTGTCGCATGTGGGGCATGCCCAGTCGTATGCCCATATATTGCCGTCACAGTTCATGGGGGTGCCTATAATCAGTCCTCCCAGTCCGTAGTGGAACGGGTTGGTCTGCAGTTGTATTTCAGGAATGTTTATAGTTTGTCTGTTTCCTGTAGCATCTGTCAGCTGATATTGTCCGGCAGTGCTTCCTCGTTTTACGCAAATGAATTCTCCGTAGCTGTTTACCTGTATGTATGGGTATATGCTTTTGTCAAAGAGAAAGTTCACTCTGTAGAACGAGTATTGGCTTTCATCGTTGCACGATGCAAGCATGGCTGTAATGAGTATCAGTATTATTCTTGTTATTTTCATTGTTCAAGTTGTATATACTCAAAAACGTTTTCTTGGTTGTTTTATTGCCTGTCTGTTGCCGGGTTAAGTTTTTTTACCTTTTCATAGGTATATATTAAAATACAGCAGCATCACTCGCGAGTGATGCTGCTGTATTTTAATATGCAATCATTGATAATGCATCTGCAATCTTTTCAAGTCCTTCTTTCAATGGTTTTTCAATCATTGAGCGCAACATGAAGTTTATTTCTGCCTTTGCTACCACGCGCATCTTCGATGCGTTCTCGCCATTTGGGATTATCTGAATCCAGATGGTAAGCGGTGCAAGTGAGTGGGCTACTTCGAGCTTGATGCATTTAGGCTCTTCGCGCTCTACCACTCGTAGTGTTATGTTACCGATTGGCGGAACACTGACACTTGCTTCGTCGCGGCTGTAGGTAAGGTCTTGAACCTTGTCCTGAGGCAGTTTGTCCTTTATTCCCTCAATGTTGTTCAAGTCTTCAAGCTTTGCATATACCCTTTCTTGTGGGTGGGGTATGCACTTTACGCTGCTTTCGTATTGGCTCATGGTATTACTTCAAGTCGTTTCTCCACTCGCTTGGGTTGGCACGCCACTCTCTCAATGTCGGCATAACCTCTTCGGTGATGTAACCAGTCTCTTTTGCAGCTTCAAGTACTGCTTCGTAGTCGGTAAGTGTGATAAGCTTTACACCTGCGTTTGCAAAAGCTTCTGTTGCTACCTCAAAGCCGTATGTGAACGATGCTACCATACCAATAACCTCTACACCAGCCGCACGCAAAGCGTCAACAGCGCGCAAGCTGCTCAGGCCTGTTGATACAAGGTCCTCTACTACAACAACCTTTGCGCCGGGATATACATCACCCTCAATCTGGTTGCCCATGCCATGGTCTTTTGCCTTGGGGCGAACATAAACGAATGGTTTTGCGAGTTCTTCGGCAACAAGTGCGCCCTGTGCAATTGCTCCTGTTGCAACACCTGCAACGATGTCAGCCTCTGGGAATTCGTCAAGAATAAGCTTTGCAAGACCAAGTTTCACGCGTGTGCGCAATGCTGGGAAAGACAATGTCTTGCGGTTGTCACAATAGAAAGGAGATTTCCATCCTGATGCCCATGTGAATGGCTGTTCGGGTTGTAGTTTCACTGCTTTGATGTTGAGCAATTCTGCTGCAAGCAATAGTTTTGATCTGTCTGCCATAATTTATATTGTTTTAAGTTGTTTGAATGTTTTGTTTTGCGAAGATAGGTATTTGGTTTTAAAAACAGTTCCATCCGGGCTATTTTGTTTGTGTATAACCCTCTTTTTTCAAAATTTCAATGACTTTCTCCTTGAATTCTCCCTGAATGAGAATTTCTTCATCCTTTACGCTGCCTCCCACTCCGCACTTTGTTTTCAGCAGTTTTCCAAGTTCTTTCATGTCGGCTTCAGTGCCGATAAAATTTTTTACCAAGGTAACTGTCTTGCCGCCTCTGTGGTTCTTTTCTATGCTTACTCTCAGTTTCTGCTGTTGCTTGGGGAGCGTCTCATTTTCCTCCTTTTCATCGGTGGAATAAGCAAAATCAGGGTTGGTGGAATAGACTATATTGAGCCTCTCTTTCCAATCGTTCTTTTTCATTGTCCTTTGTAGCTATGATATGTTTCTGACCGCTAATATACAATATTCCTCTCATAAATTTCAACACCTCGCAAAATAACTTTAATTTTGTTGCGTTATTATAAAACATACGCGCAATTTAATAATGAGTAATCAAGCAAAAATAGAGAAAGTTCCGGAACCTACCTTGCGTCGCTTGCCATGGTATCTGTCGGTGTGCCGCCTGCTTAAGCAGCGCGGTGAATAGTATGTGTCATCTACGGGTCTTTCCAAAGAGACAAATATAGTGGCTTCACAGATAGCAAAGGATTTGTCGTGTGTAAACATTGTAGGGCGTACAAGAGTCGGTTATGATATTGACAATCTGCTTGAGGTACTCGAAGATTTTCTTGGTTTCACGCATATTCACGAGGCTTTTCTGTTTGGTGCAGGACGTTTGGGCAGTGCCCTTTTGAACGATACAGGTCTCAAACAGTTCGGTCTTGAGGTGGTTGCCGCTTTTGATACCAATGCCAAGGTTGTAGGGCACAGTGTTGCCGGGATTCCTGTCTATCATATCAATGAACTTGAAGCAAAGATAAAAAAGCATAATGTAAAGATTGGAATTCTTACCGTACCTATCGACAGGGCGCAGGAGGTTGCCGACAAGATGGTTGTGTGGGGAATCAAGGCAATATGGAATTTCACCCCTTTGCGCATCCGTGTACCGGAGAATATTGTTGTGCAGAACACGTCGCTTTATGCTCACTTGTCGTTGATGTTCAACAGGCTTGAGGGGGTAGAGTGTGAATCTGAAAAAAAAGAGAGAAAATGAAGATTATAGCAGTTGGAAAAAACTATTCAGAGCATGCATTGGAGTTTGACGGAACGGTGGAGCGTCCGCAGGTTCCTCTTATTTTCATGAAGCCCGATTCGGCGATAATAAAGAATGGAAAGCATTTCTATGTGCCCGATTTTCTTGGTCGCGTCGATTATGAGGCGGAAATTGTTGTGCGAATAAACAAACTCGGAAAAAGTATCCCGGCACGTTTTGCCCATCGTTATTACGATGCTATAACCGTGGGTATTGATTTTACAGCCCGTGATATGCAGCGCAAACTCATTGAGAATGGTGAACCATGGGATTTGAGCAAGGGCTTTGACGGTTCTGCAGTGCTTGGCGAATTTCGCTCTGTGGAAAAATACAATATAAACGATGTCGATTTCTCGCTGACCATAGACGATGAGGTTGTACAAAAAGCCAATACATCACAGATGTACTTTTCGGTTGATGAGATAATTGCCTATGTAAGCCGTTTTTGCACTCTAAAAACCGGTGACCTTATTTTTACAGGAACGCCGGCAGGTGTGGGCGAAGCTAAAATTGGAACTCACCTGAAAGGTTATATCGGAGATGAAAAAGTTCTGGATTTCCATGTAAGATAAAATGAAGAATATAAAGAAAATCATATTCTCCCTATTGTTGCTCTGTCCATTGTGGATGCAGGCGCAGTTCGATGCTGTCGATTGGTATTCGTCGCGCACCGATTCGGTGTTGCCGGTGTGTACTTCTGTAATCGATTTGCCCGGTGATTATAAGAACTACACCTATTCGGCTCATATCGAGTATCCTGAATATCAGAAGATGAATCCCGAGGAGGTGGAACGCTACCGTTTGAAGACAAAATATGAAAATCTGCCTTCTCAGCCCCAAATAGAATGCCATATCGGCATACAGGCAAAGCGTCCGCAATTGGATGTGGCTTTTTTGCCTGTGGTTATACGTGGTGGTGAGTATTACAGATTGAATTCATACAAGCTGGTTGTTGATAAGAAACCTTGTACTATGCAAAGGGTAGCTTCATCGCGTTCTGCCGGTGAACGTTATGTAGCTAATTCTGTTCTTTCGCAAGGCAAATGGGTGCGTGTATCTGTAAAAGAAAACGGCATACACAAGATAACTGCCGGAGAGTTGAGTAACATGGGCTTTCAGAATCCGGCAAATGTGCGTCTCTTTGGCTATGGCGGTCATATATTGCCAGAGACCGGTCTTGAGAATCTTCCCGATGATTTGCAGGAGATTCCTCTTTGGCGCGAAAACGGATATGTGTTGTTTTATGCCAACGGTACTACAAAATGGAGTTACAAGGATGGTCGCTATGTGCACGAGCTGAATGTATATTCCGATAAAGGATACTATTTCCTTACAGAGGGTGGTACTCCTATGCCGTTCCCGTCGGAAACAATCGGGCAGGAGCCCTCATCCGTAATCACGGAATATCCCGACTATGCAGTAATCGATAATGACAGAAAAAGTCATTGCCAGTACGGACGTGTGCTTGTCGATGATTATGATTATACGTATGGACGTTCTGTTAACTATAGCTTGCCTATAAGCGGTGTTGCAAAAGGCAGTGGAGTTGTCGATATATCTTTTGCGACAAATGGTTTGGAGAAATGTAATGTAGTGCTATCTGTCGGTGGCAAGGCGATAAATAATTTTACAATCAGTGCTAATACTTCGGGCGAAGTGGGCAAGCTCGTAACTAGAACGTCCAAAGTTGCAGAGGGCGTTTCTGATAATCTCTCTCTCGTTGTTACACAAAGGGTTGATAATAATGCTGTTGATGGTTTCCTTGATTATATCCGTTTAAATTATACGCGTAAATTGGCATTGTATGGTTCTCAAACTGTGTTCCGAAGTGGTGAATCAAGTGGGTATGCTACTTTTAATGTTTCCGGATGTACAAAAAGCACGCGTATCTGGGATATCTCTTCTGCGGTACCTCGCGAGTTGAAGGGTACATTGTCCGGCAACCATTATTCAGTGGTGGCACCATCGGGTATCGGACATGAATATGTCGCAGTTGATATAAACGGTCAGTTTCCTTCGGTTGAATTTGTCGGTGATGTCGTAAATCAGAACCTGCATGCCACAGAAAAGGCTGATATGATTATAATCGTGCCTTCAAATGGTGCATTGAAGCCTGCTGCTGAGAAGTTGGCTGAGGCTCATCGTGAAATGGACGGTCTTTCTGTCGAGGTTGTTACTGCGCAACAGGTTTATAATGAATTCTCATCGGGAACGCCCGATGTTACGGCTTATCGCCGTTTCATGAAGATGCTGTACGACCGTGCCGCTTCATCTGAAGATGCACCCAAGTATCTGCTTATGTTCGGTGATTCGTGGTACGATAACCGCCTTATAACATTCCCGAACTTGAAGCAGGACGACTATTTGCTATGCTATGAATCGGAGAATTCTGTGAATGCCATCTATTCTTATGTTATGGAGGATTATATGGGTTTGCTCGATGATGGTGAGGGTGATAACCATAAACGCAATAAGGTTGATATTGGTATCGGACGCATTCCTGTTACTTCGGCAGTTTCTGCCAACTCCATTGTTGACAAGATAATCTCATATATGAAAAATGAGGATGCCGGAGCATGGCAGAACGTTGTAGCTCTTCTTGGTGACGATGGTGATGTGAAGATTCCTAATCAGCATATGAAAGATGCGGAGGGTATAGCTGATATAATGAATGAGACATACCCGTCGTTTATTGTAGAGCGAATATATTGGGATAATTTCGTTGCAGAAAAGTCGGCAAGCGGTCTGCGTTATCCCGAGGTTACCAAGGCGATAAAGAAACGCCTTGACAATGGTGCTCTTGTTGTGAATTATTCAGGTCACGGAGGAACAAACCTGCTTTCTCACGAAATGACGTGGAAGGCATCTGATATGGCAGAACTAAAGTCACCCCGTTTGCCATTCTGGGTAACGGCGTCATGTGATATAGCTCCTTTTGACAAAGGCGAGAATTCTATTGGAGAAGTGGCGCTGACAAATGCCAATGGTGGAGCTGTGGGACTTTTTACAACAACCCGCACCGTGTTGCAAACTCACAATGCCACTCTTAACAAGGAGTTTATGAAGGTGTTGCTCTCACCTGTTAATGGCGGTGATGCTGTTGCTGTAGGTGATGCTGTGAGAAAGGCAAAATGCAATGTGATATCATCGGGCTCTGAATTGAGTGAAAACAAACTGCAGTTTGTGTTGCTTGGTGACCCGGCATTAAGACTAAAACTCCCCGGGTATCGCATACAGGTTGACAAGGTGAATGGAACTTCTGTAGGGACATCTGTGCAGGCGTCTGCTGGTGGTCTGCTTAATGTGGAAGGACGTGTGGTAACGCGTGAAGGCGTAACAGCGGACGATTTTAAAGGTGTGCTATATGCAAATCTTTTCGATTGTGCAGAGGAAGTAAAGACCCTTAACAATTCAAACCTTGGCAGTTTTGAATATACGGCATATAACAAAATACTCTTTTCAGGTAATGATTCTGTCCGTAACGGATGCTTTAAAATTGATATTCCTGTTCCAATGGATATAAGTTACAAGAATGAGAATGGCATGTTGAATCTTTTTGCCGTAGATTCCGCCAAGCTTCGTTCGGCTCAGGGATATTTCAATGATTTCGTTGTAGGCGGAACATCGTCTGATATGAATAATGATGGTGCTGGTCCCGAAATTAAACTCTATTTGAACACACCTTCATTCATAAACGGCGATAAGGTTAATTCTACTCCGTGTCTGTGGGTGGAATTGTTCGATGAAAACGGAATAAATACAGTCGGTTCCGGCATTGGACATGATATTGTTGCCATCGTTGACAATAATCCCTTACTTACATATAACCTTAACAGCGTTTATATGCCTTCTTCAGTTGATTATAGGCGTGGAACAATAAAACTTCCACTCAATGCTCTTGAAGCAGGCGAACATACTCTTGTGCTTCGTGCCTGGGATTTGTACAACAACTCTTCAACAGCTAAAATAACATTTGTGGTAGATCCGGATATGTTGCCTGATTTTGTGGATTTCAGGATTGTAGGAACTCCTGTTACAAGCGGCAAGACATCTGAACTTATAATAACACACAATCGTCCGCAGAGTAAGATTGATGTTGTTATAGAATTGTTTACTTTACAAGGTCAGGCTCTCTGGAAAGATGTGCAGACCGTGATTTGTGACGGCATGGAGTATCGCTATTCTTGGGACGGTACTGCAGGCGGCACCCGTTCTTTGCCCACAGGGGTGTATATAATACGAGGGTATATAATCTCCGATAGTGGAATGTCTGAGCCAAAGAGCTTAAAAATTGTTGTTGTAAACAATAAAAAGTAAAAATTGCAGTTATATACAATGTTCTTTTAAAATACGAATATGACAAAAAACAGAATATTATCAATCCTTCTGCTTGTGCTTATGGCTTTTCCTGCATTGGCACAGAAAGATCAGTTCAATCCTGTATATACAGGCGTTACATCATTATCCATTGCTCCCGATGCCCGTGCCGGTGCACTCGGTGACGTGGGTGTGGCTACCGAGCCCGATGCAAATTCCCAGTACTGGAATCCTGCCAAATACCCGTTCAATATCGCTCGTGCCGGAGTGTCAATGTCATATACCCCATGGCTGCGTCAGTTGGTGAGTGATATTGACCTTGTGAATCTTGCCGGTTTTTATCGAATAGGCGACTACTCGGCAGTGAGTGCTTCGCTTACATATTTCTCTTTGGGTGAGGTTATTGCTGATGAGATTATGACGATAAAGCCATACGAAATGGCTGTTGACTTGGCATATTCACGAATGCTGTCTGAGACATTCTCAGCGGCAATAGCATTGCGTTATATTCATAGCGACCTTCAATATGACTACACCGAGGATATGTCTCCCGGTAATGCTTTTGCTGCCGATATTGCCTTGTATTACAACAAGTACCTTTTTGTAGGTAACCGCGAGTGTCTGTTGGGCTTGGGTTTGAATCTTTCGAATATCGGTACAAAAATATCGTACGACGGAGGTTCTACAAACGAGTTCATTCCAACAAACATGCGCCTTGGTGCATCGTTCCTTGTGCCGCTTGATGACTACAACACAATCTCATTGAGTTTTGACGTGAATAAACTGATGGTCCCTACAAAGCCATCATACAGCCAGTTCCTTGCCGAGAAAGGGTATAACGAAGGTGACAACTCATTCTATTCTGAGTACCAATCGTGGCTCGATGAGTCGGGTTATAATGATATATCACCTATTTCGGGTATATTCAAGTCGTTTGCCGATGCTCCGGGTGGAACTGCAGAGGAGTTCAGAGAACTTTACGGTGGTGTAGGTATTGAATATTGCTACAACCAGCAATTCTCGGTACGTGGCGGTTATCATTATGAGAACGAATATAAAGGTAACAGAAAGTACTTTACATTGGGAGCCGGTTTTCGTATGAGTGTATTCTCACTTGATGCCGCATACCTCATATCAACAGCACAGAGTAATCCGCTTGACCAGACATTGCGTTTTTCGCTTTCGTTCGATATGGATGGTTTGAGAGACCTCTTCCGCAGATAAAACATTGTGTTATGATAAGAGTAGGTTTTGGAATTGATGTACATAAGTTTGTAGAGGATCGCGACCTTTGGATAGGAGGAGTAAAAATTCCTTACGAAATGGGCTTGGCTGGACATTCCGATGCAGATGTGCTTATACACGCCATTTGTGACGCACTCCTTGGTGCGGCGAATCTGCGTGATATCGGTTATCAGTTTCCTGATACTTCCGATGAATTTCTGAATATCGACAGCAAGATCCTTCTGCGTCGCACAGGTGAGCTGCTGAAGGAAAAGGGGTATAGTATCGGCAATATTGATTCTACGGTTGCGGCGCAAGCGCCTAAATTGAATCCGCATATTCCTGCCATGCAACAGGTAATGGCTGACGTTCTCGGAATTGATGCCGATTGTCTCTCAATAAAGGCAACAACAACCGAAAAGCTTGGTTTCGAAGGTCGTAAAGAGGGTATAACAGCCTATGCAACTGTACTTATAAGCAAGGATTAATGATTTTGTATTCTCCAAAAATATGCAGAGCAATGCTGTTTGTTGTAACAGCATTGCTTTTGTCATCTTGTGCATCGTTGTCACCTAATGGGGTAGGACGCGTAAAGCACTATGATTTTACTGATGAGGCTCTTCCTGAAGGTTTTAATGGATACAAGATAGCCTTTATCTCGGATATTCACTATCCCAGTCTTTTTAACCGTACACGGTTGGAGAAACTTACAGGCAGGTTGCGAAAAGAGTCGCCAGACCTCATGTTGCTTGGTGGCGATTATGTCACTTCCGAAGTATATCTGAACGAACTATTTGACTCATTGTCTGCCGTAAATCCTAAAGATGGCATATATGCGGTGTTAGGCAATCATGAGCGACGTTACAAGGATGCAGCACTGCAAGCCATGCACGGTTTTGATGTAATTCTGCTCGCAGATACTGTCGTGGAAATAGAACGCATTCCCGGTGTGATTTATCTTGCAGGAGTATATGACAGCTTTGTCTATGATTCCCTTGTTGTTCAGCCGGCAGAACTTGTCGATAACGATGCTTTTGTGATGTTGCTTTGTCACACACCCGATTATGCCGAACGTTCGTCAACAACGGCAGATCTTGTCTTTTCCGGTCACACTCATGGCGGTCAGGTGAGCCTGTTCGGGCTTTATACTCCGGTGAAGAATACGCAATACGGAAAACGCTTCCTGCGCGGAATGAACAGGACAACCTCCGGAGCATCGGTAATAACCACCACCGGTGTGGGAACATCAAGACGTAAGGTGCGTTTCTGCGTTCCCAGCGAGATTGTCATTGTAACACTGATGCAAAAGTGATTACCACTTTTTTTATCTCACATTCAGTCATCATCCTATAAGGAATCTGCCAACCCTTGTTTTTAACAACATCTTTGTTCCTATGTACGAAGCGGCAAGCGAGAATAAGAAGAATAGGAACGGAAATATATAAACATGCTTTGTTGCCAATGTCTCAATGTTCAGCAGTTGTATAACGCTTGAAGAGAGGAGCATGGTTTGTATCCAATAATGCAAAACATAAATTCCATAGCTCGTCCTGTTCAGTTCTCTGAATATAGCATTCTCGTACCATGTTTTAGTAGAGTGTCTTATTGCCCAATTGATAATGTACCAGATAAGCAATACAATTGCAAGATGAGCAAAGTGCATAAGATAACCGCGCTCCTCTTCGCTCTCTGCAAATCTCAGAGTGTATAACAGCTCCGCGCAATACACTGTTGCAAAAACAAGTAACCATATTTTTCTTTTGCTCAGATAACTATATAATTGTTCTCTGTAGGGTGATATTGTATATCCCAGGTAGAACCAGAAGAACCATTCCTGAAAATATTGTATGCCAAGGAGTCCCAACTTGGGTAAGTTGATGAATAAGGCAATAAAACTGATGCCAAGCAATACGATTTTAAAGTGTGGAGTGTGACTGTAAGGTACAAAACTGGATAGGCGGGTGAAAATAAAGCACCAGAAAAGAGTTGTAATAAACCATAAGTGTGCAAGCCATCCCGATAACAATATCTTGAAACTGAAATCCATTCCTGTTGTCAACATATAGATTGTTGCAAATACAAGGTAGGGGATAATGAGTCTCTTGAATTTATTTTTGAGCAAGCCTATGAATGTCGGGTATTTCCCCTTTTCCCGTTCCAGGTACGAAAAAAGGAATCCTGATATGAATACAAATAGAGGCATACGGAAGTTCAGTACAAATTGGTTTATTCCAAAATATAAATCGTTGTATTTTTCCGTCATGTCAGGAAACTTGCCCCAATACATCATTCCATAGGCATGAAATGCCACCACCATGACGGTGGCTAATGAACGTATAATAACTACATCGTATAATTTCTTCATAAAAACTTGCTAATCTCCCCTTATGTCTGGCTTAATGGAATGGACTCTGTAAATCAGTTTGTTATGGGCATGTGTAATAATTTGCCGATAAAATCTTTTCTGTTGCGAAGTTAGCAAAACTTTTTAATATTTTGTATATGTAAAGCGAGAGCCTTCGCCTCGTGTGTTTTTGTTTGATGTCCTGTCTGCTGGGGAGTCGGTTATATATATTCTTTTTCGTTGTTGTTGTCTGCTTTTTTTATTACCTTCGCTTTTACTTGATGTAAATTATTGAAAAGTACTTTGAGTATTGGTAAAAATGTATTACAAATGAATTCTCTTGACGAACAATATATGCGCCGTTGTCTGCAACTTGCACGTTGTGCTGCGGGCAGTACATCTCCCAATCCTGTTGTGGGGGCAGTTCTTGTATGCGACGGACGTATAATCGGTGAGGGATATCATATACGTGCCGGTGAACCTCATGCAGAGGTAAATGCAGTCCGTTCGGTAAAGCCTGCCGATAGGCACCTGTTGCCGCAATCTACAATCTATGTCACTCTTGAGCCTTGCTCGCATTATGGAAAAACACCACCTTGTTGCGATATGATAATAAAAGAGGGTATCAAGCGTGTCGTGATAGGTGTTACTGATAATAATGAATGCGTGAATGGTGCAGGCATTGCGAGAATGAAAAAAGCCGGCATAGAAGTTGTTGTGGGTCTGTTGGAAAATGAATGTGTTGCCATAAACCGTCCGTTCTTTACGTACAACCGTCTTGCCCGCCCTTTTGTAACATTGAAATGGGCACAGACGGCTGATGGCTTTATCGATGTAATGCGTGATGGCGGCACACCATTGTGTATTTCAACGCCTGTATCACAAGTCGCGGTCCACAAATTGCGTGCAGAGCATGATGCTATTCTTGTGGGCACACGTACGGCATTACTCGATAATCCTTCGCTTAATCTTCGTCATTGGACAGGGCGTGCTCCACTGCGTCTTGTGATAGATCGTAAAGGAGTGCTGCCAGCCTCGCTTAATCTCTTTGACGGCTCAATGCCAACAATTGTTTATACGGAAAATTCCGTTGTTGGTAAATTTGGTAAAAATATTGAACAAATTATTCTTGATTTTTCATCTGATGTGCCTGCGCAGATTCTTTCGCATCTTCATTCGTTGAAGATACAGAGCCTGCTTGTTGAGGGTGGTGCGCAATTGTTGCAGTCGTTTATCGATGCTTCGCTGTGGGACAATGCGCGCGCTGAAGTCAACAAGTCTTTTGTTGTGGGTGAGGGAGTTTCTGCTCCTGTTATTCCGGAATCAGCTCTTTGTGCAAGGGAAATGTGCGGTGGAAATGAAATTTTTCTCTTTTCGAGGTAAAAAATATCTTAATAAATTTAAAATATTATAATTTGCGCGCGAATTGGCGTGTAAACTGAAAAATGTTGCTAAATTTGCAGTTTGGAATATAAATGCAAAAGTATGAAAAACAGATTGGCTATATATTTTTCAGTTTTAATGATGTTTTTTCTCGTATCGTCTTGCTCGAATGATGATGCCGTGAATATGACATCACCATACGCCTACATAAAATCTTTCAGTATCGGAAGCATAAGATCTCCGTATCCGGCATTTACAGCTGAGGGTAAGGACACCACAGTGTATAAGACAATTTCTTTCTCTTCATGCCCGTTTACCATCAATCAATCGACAGGTGAGATTTATAACTACGATTCTCTGTTTTTTGCAACCAGGGTTTCAAAGGTGGTCGTGAATATGAACGTAGAGGGAATTGCTTCGATATATAACGACGCAACAGGTACTTATGACTATTACGCAGCCGAAGATTCAATCGACTTTACCTCTCCGCGAAAATTCCGTATAACTTCTACCGACGGAAGCTACAGCAAAGATTATACAATCTCTGTGAATGTCCATCAGGTGGAGCCTGAACTTATGGTGTGGAAAGAGGTTGCCGGCTCTGTAGGTTTGAATCCCCAAAAGGCAATAGAGTCGGACGGTATGGTATATGTCTTTGGTACTTTGGCTGACAGAACTCCGGTGTTTACCACTTCTTCTGTTGCTTCAAATATGCCATGGAGTGCTTATCAGGAGGTTAACGGATTCCAGGAAACCGTTGATTTTACAACCGTACATCTCTTTAAGGGCAAATGGTATGCGTTGGTTTCCGGTGATTTATATGCTTCGGAAAATGCAGTGGATTGGTTGCCTGTTTCGCAAGGTAATAATTATGTTGCAATAATCGGTGCTTCGGATGATGACG
>JAGBSZ010000210.1 GCA_017631585.1 Bacteroidaceae bacterium | reverse complement strand
TTTGCGCGTTCTTCTCATGGCCGACTCGACATCGCGTTGGGCACAGGCGTTGCGTGAGATGTCGAACCGTATGGAGGAGCTCCCTGGTCCCGATGCGTTCCCAATGGATATATCATCAATCATCGCTAACTTCTACAGCCGTGCAGGTTATGTATATCTGAACAACGGCAAGGCTGGTTCAATCACCTTCATCGGTACAGTGTCACCGGCCGGTGGTAACCTCAAGGAGCCTGTGACCGAGAATACAAAGAAGGTTGCGCGTTGTTTCTACGCCCTTGAGCAGGACCGTGCCGACAAGAAGCGTTACCCTGCGGTAAACCCTATCGACTCATATTCAAAATATATAGAGTATCCCGAGTTCGAGAACTTCATCTCGGAGCGTATCGGCGATGGTTGGTTGTCAATGGTGAACGAGGCAAAGACACGTCTGTTGCGCGGTAAAGAGATTGCAGAGCAGATAAACATCCTTGGTGACGACGGTGTACCTGTTGACTATCACGTTACATTCTGGAAATCGGAGCTTATCGACTTTGTTGTCCTTCAGCAGGACGCATTCGACGAGATTGATGCCGTTACTCCGCTCGAACGTCAGCAGGAGATACTGAGCATCGTTACCGACATCTGTCGTGCAGAATATGATTTTGAGAACTTCCAGGAGGTAACAGACTTCTTCAAGAAGGTAATCAACATCTGCAAGCAGATGAACTATTCAGAGTTCAAGAGCGACAAGTACAGCTCATATTATGCTGAGCTTATGCAGTTGCTTGCTACAAAACAGGTGTCTAACGATTAATGACTACAATTATGGCTACAGAAGCATTTCAGAAAATATATACAAAAATCAATTCAATCACCAAGGCTACATGCTCTTTGAAAGCAACCGGTGTCGGATATGATGAACTTGCAACCGTTAACGGCAAGTTGGCACAGGTGGTAAAGATTATGGGCGATGAGGTGACATTGCAGGTATTCGAGGGTACAGGTGGTATCCCGACCGATGCCGAAGTGGTATTCCTTGGCAAAGCTCCTTCGTTGAAGGTTAGCGAACAGCTTGCCGGCCGTTTCTTCAACGCATACGGTGACCCTATCGATGGCGGTCCTGCCGTTGAGGGAAAAGAGGTGGAAATCGGCGGTCCGTCAGTTAACCCGGTACGCCGCAAGCAACCGTCAGAACTTATTGCTACAGGTATTGCCGGTATCGACCTTAACAATACACTTGTGACCGGTCAGAAGATTCCATTCTTTGCAGACCCCGATCAGCCATACAATCAGGTAATGGCAAACGTGGCGATGCGTGCCGAGACTGACAAGATTATTCTTGGTGGTATGGGTATGACAAACGACGACTACCTCTACTTCAAACACCTCTTTACCAATGCAGGTGCTCTTGACCGTATCATCTCGTTCATGAACACTACAGAAGACCCTGCTGTAGAGCGTCTTCTTATTCCCGATATGGCACTTACTGCGGCAGAGTACTTTGCAGTTGAGAAGAACCAGAAGGTACTTGTATTGCTTACAGACATGACAATGTATGCCGATGCACTTTCTATCGTATCGAACCGTATGGACCAGATTCCGTCAAAGGACTCAATGCCGGGTTCATTGTATTCGGACCTTGCGAAGATTTACGAGAAAGCTGTGCAGTTCCCTTCGGGCGGTTCAATCACAATTATTGCCGTTACAACACTTTCAGGTGGTGACATCACACACGCTGTGCCCGATAACACCGGTTACATCACTGAAGGACAGTTGTTCTTGCGTCGTGACAGCGACATCGGTAAGGTTATCGTTGACCCATTCCGTTCATTGTCACGTTTGAAACAGCTTGTATCAGGTAAAAAGACACGTAAGGACCACCCACAGGTGATGAATGCCGCTGTACGTCTTTATGCCGATGCAGCCAATGCAAAGACAAAGATGGAAAACGGTTTCGACCTTACAGACTACGACAAACGTACATTGTCGTTCGCTAAAGAGTATTCAGACAAGTTGCTTGCTATTGACGTTAACTTGAATACAACAGAGATGCTTGACGTTACATGGGGATTGTTCTCAAAATACTTCAAGCCCGAGGAGGTTAATATCCGTCAGGAGCTTGTCGATACATATTGGAAAAAGTAAGAAACTGATATTAGATTTATAAGAAAAGCATAATGATTGCATTTCAATATAATAAAACATCACTTCAGCACCTTGAGAAACAACTCAAGATGCGTGTGCGCACCTTGCCAATCATCAAGAGCAAGGAGAGTGCATTGCGCGTCGAGGTAAAGCGATGCAAGGCTGAGATGCAAAGGCACGACGAGGAGTATGCCGAGCAGCTTGAGCAGTACCGTGCTTTGTTTGCTCTCTGGAATGAGTTTGATGCGTCGCTTGTAAAAACAGGCGAACTGCTCATCGGAAAGCAGAAGGTAGCCGGTGTTCAAGTGCCCGTACTCGAAAAAGCAACTTTTACGGTTGCTCCGTTCAGCCTTTTCAACTCACCCAAATGGTTTGCCGATGGTATTGAGTTGCTGAAAGAGATGGCAATGACGGCTATACGCCGAGAATTGCTTAACCGTAAGCTTAGCCTGCTGGAGAACGCACGAAAGAAAACCACACAGAAAGTGAATCTTTTCGAGAAAGTGCAGATTCCGGGTTATCAGGACGCTATACGTAAGATTAAACGATTTATGGAAGATGAGGAGAACCTTTCAAAGTCTTCACAGAAGATTTTGAAATCCTTGTTGGAGCAGAGAGAGGAGGTGACAGCATGATTACCAAGATGAACAAACTTACCCTCCTTGTATATCATAAGGAGTATATGGAGTTCCTGCGACGTTTGCGCGATATCGGTGTGGTTCACATAGTGGAACGCGGTAGCGGAGTAGCTGAAAATCCGGAAGTGGAGAAGCAGATGGCACTCTCTGCACGATACATGCGTACAATCAAACGTCTTGAGAGATGTTCTGTAGAGAATATTCAGTCGGCAAGGAATATCGACACTGCTATTTCTGTTATAGAAAAATGCGAGTCGTTGGTGGCAGAGTCGGAACAGTACAGAGGATTGCTGCAGACTGTAGAAAAGGATATCGCTCTGTTGGAGCCTTGGGGCAACTTTGATTTTGCGACAATAGAGAAACTCGAAAGAGCCGGTTATGAAATACGCTTTTTTATCTCTCCTGAAAAGAGCTTCAAACAAGAGTGGATTGATGAGTATAATGCCATTGTTATTGCAGAGAATGCATCACGCATCTACTTTGTAACGGTAACGCCGAAAGGTGCAGAAGTGGATATCGATGCCGAGACTGCAAAGATTCCTGATGCTTCGCTTGCATCGCTCAATAACGAGCTGGAACGTGTCAAGAGCTGTATGGAGGCTTTTGCCAAAGAACTTGATGCACTTGCAGCTGCGGAATTGAACACACTGCGTGCCGCACACGAGGCATTGATGCACGATGTCGAGTTTATGAAAGTGGCTCTCGACGGCGAAAAGGTATCGGGCGACAAGCTTGTCCTTCTCGAGGGATGGGTACCTGAAGATAATATGGCAGAATTGAAAGCATCGCTTGATAACAGCGGAGTATTCTATGATGTACGTCAGGCACGTCGTGATGACAAAGCTCCTGTCAAGCTGAAAAACAATGCATTCACAAGAATGTACGAAGTGTTGACAAAGATGTATGGTATGCCAAGCGGTACGGATTTTGATCCGACACCGATTGTTGCGCCGTTCTTCTCACTTTTCTTTGCATTCTGTATGGGCGATGCCGGATATGGTCTTATTCTTATCCTTCTTGGCTTCCTGTTGAAGAAAAAGATGGGCAAGAATATGGCTGGCATGATGAACCTTGTAATTACACTCGGTATATTCACAACCGTTATCGGTGCTGTTCTTGGCACATTCTTCGGTATGAGCCTGCTCAGTGATTTTGATTTGCCAGAGAAGATAAGACAATTCATCATCGCCGGAGATATTGAACTGTTCGGTTCTACATACGATAAGCAAATGATTCTTGCATTGGGTATCGGTGTTGTGCATATATCACTTGCTATGACAGTGAAAGCTATCAACAGCACAGTGTTCTACGGCTTCAAAGAGTCATTGAGCGCGTGGGGCTGGTGGCTTGTGATTGTCGGTGGAGTGGTGCTCGGCACATTGACCTTCTTGAGTGTTATCCCTGCTGAAATTTCAAAATGGGCACTTATTGCAATAGGTTCACTCGGTGCGTTGGGTATATATGTGCTCAACAACCTGCGCAGAAATGTCTTTGCAAATATCGGTGCAGGTCTGTGGGATACTTACAATATGGCATCGGGCTTGCTTGGTGACGTGTTGTCATACATCCGTCTGTTCGCCCTCGGTCTTGCCGGAGGTATGTTGGGACAGACATTCAACAGCCTTGCAATGATGCTCGTCGATGGTAAAGAGGGTATAGGTGCAGTGATAGGATGGGTTGGCTTTGGACTGATAATTGTTCTTGGTCACACTTTGAACATTGCAATGTCTTGCCTCAGTGCCTTTGTACACCCGTTGCGTCTTACATTCGTCGAGTATTTCAAGAATGCAGACTACGAAGGTAAAGGAGTGGAGTATAAACCATTCAAAAACAAAGAATAAAACAATAAATTATAAATATTAAAAACTTAAAATTATGAACGAACTATTAGGTTATTTGGGTATGGGCCTCATGTTGGCTCTTGCCGGTATCGGAAGTTGCTATGGTACATCAATCGCAGGTAATGCAGCAGAAGGCGCATT
The DNA here is from genome assembly GCA_017631585.1 of Bacteroidaceae bacterium. Classification (GTDB taxonomy): domain Bacteria; phylum Bacteroidota; class Bacteroidia; order Bacteroidales; family Bacteroidaceae; genus HGM04593. Next base: position 8,696 of record JAGBSZ010000210.1, on the reverse strand, counting down.
AAAGAAAGACTCTTCAAAGTCTGCAGGTTACATGATTCTTTCAGCACTCCCTGCAACACAGGGTCTCTACGGTTTCTTGGCATTCTTGCTTCACTTTGACAAGGCTGCAGAGAATGGTCTCTTGTGGTTTGGTGTAGGTCTTGGTGTAGGTCTTGTTTGCTTGTTCTCTGCAATCCGTCAGGGACAGATTTGTGCTAACGGTATCGTTGGTATCTCACAGGGACACGACGTTCAGACAAACACAATGATTTACGCAGCGTTCCCGGAGTTCTACGCAATTCTCGCGCTCGTAGCAACATTCTTGGTGTAATAGAATGATAATTTTAAAAACAGCAACATCCTTTTTGATTAGGGATGTTGCTGTTTTTAAATATAAAATACACAGAATTTGATCTTGTATTTTCTTATTCTAGCATCGTGATTGCTTTTTTTTTAGTTTTTTTGCAAAAAAAATATCATTTATGCCTTGATATTCCGATTTTTATTATCTTTGTGCATCATTAACCTTAATAACGAAAATATTATGAAAGAACTTATTGAGAAAATCCAGGAGACTTATGCTGCATTCGAGGCAGATGCAACAGCTCAGGCTGAAAAGGGTAACAAGGCTGCAGGTACACGTGCACGCAAAGCTTCTTTGGAGCTTGAGAAGGCTATGAAGGCTTTTCGTAAGGCTTCTCTTGAGGCTGCAAAGTGATTTCGGTTTAAGCGATTGCATTTTGAATAAAAGTCACCTCCTGGTGACTTTTATTTTTTTATATATCAAATTCCGCCTGTTTGGTCTCGCACATACTTTGCATGTCGCTTATGCAAATATTTTGCAAACCTTCAAGATCAGTTTTCATTATTTGAATAACTATATTTGCAGTAAACAATGATTTTACAAAGATGAATAGGTATTATTATTTAATGTGTCTGTTTATGTCGTTATCTTTTTTTCAGTGCTGCTCATATAATGAAAAAGAGAAAGGGAATGACTTGCAAGGTGTTTGGATGTTGAAAAAGATAATATTTCCAACTGGGTATGAAGTCGACTATCCAAACAGCAGAGGTTATGTGCGTTGTAAAATATATGATGCCGACAGCAGTTTCTATCAGGTAGAACTTCTTTCTGTAGGGAATGAAACAATAATAGTGCCACTTGAACTTGAACGTTACACATTTATACATGATGTGACAGATACTTTGCTTGTTGAGAATGGACGATACATGCGACATTTTTGTTTGACAAGCGATACCACATACACCGTATTCAACAATCTGGAGCAAGAAATATGGGTGAAGTCGAATGATATGACAGAAAATCGTAAGGAGGAAATACGTACTATTGTCAAAAGGAATATAGAGACATATGAAGATGATATAAAGAATTTTGTTTTTTCAACAAGTGAAAGAAAACTTGAAAGGAAGAGCCGCAACCTGCTTTTTGTCATTGCCAATCTTGTTCTTTTGGCAATATTACTTGCATTGTACATGCGCAGTGTCATAAAGAAAAACAAGGTTATAAAGCGTGAACTGGAACTTATTGAGGAACAGAACAGATTAAGACCTCAGCCTGTCATTCAGGCTATGAGACAAGTAGAGCAAGAGTTTTTCTCATCTGATTATTACCATGCTTTGCGCGGAAAGATAGAGAGTGGGGAGGTGTTGAAACAAGAAGATCTTGACGAACTTGAACAACATATAAAGCCTCTGTATCCCAATTTTTCAACTCGACTCCATTCGTTGTACAGCATGTCTGTACATGAATACCAGGTTTGTCTCTTGCTTAAGATCAATATCTCGCCATCACAGATAGCAAGTGCCCTTTGTCGCGAGGTAAGCAGTATAAGCAGTACGCGTAGCCGGTTGTACAGCAAGGTCTTTGGAAAGAAAGGAAGTTCCAAGGAGTGGGATGCGTTTATCGCAACACTTTGATGTCGGAAAAACTTAGTGTATCCGTTTTGCAAACAATGTGCAAACTTCGTTTTTTGTGATCCGGTAAATAGATTGTTACATTTGCAGCGTCGTTTTTAATGTCGTTAATATGAAAAACTATTGTTTAAGGAACATTGTGCTGATACTGCTATTCTGCATGGCGGTACCGGTGTCGGCACAAAGAACAGAAAAGACAGTTCCTGACGAGGAACTTAAAGGTGTCTGGGTGTATACTTCGTACAAGGTCGGCGACAAAATGTTCGGCAACGATTTTCATTCAATAAAGATTTACGGTGAGAATGGTGAGTATTGCTGTGCAAGAGCACAAAAACTGCGATGTGGTACATACAGAATTCTTCCTGTTGATTATGGAACATATGTGTTCAGGAATGGAGAATATACAGAATGTGGTCGAAAAGGTAACTTGAACCTTGTCTCTTCTACGGAATTTAACGGTATGTATATCGGTCGCTTGGAATGCTGGGAAAAAGTAGAGGATTTTCCTCAGGAATTGAAGCATTATATTGTAAATGAATGCCGTAAGGCTGTTCTTGGCGACGATATGGAATTACAGAATCTTATGGAACGTTACTGGATAAAGAGAAAAAGATAACAGCAGAACGTTGTGCATGATCTGAATATTTGCATCAATTTGCTTTTTTATTTTTAAATAAAGAAAAAAAATGCTATTTTTACAAAGTTTTACGCGTGTGTGCATGCATGTGCGTGAATGGAATAGATGTAATGGATTATTTGGATGTTACAAAATATATTTTATCCGTCTTGTATGCGGATGTGTGGGAATGCGATATCAATAACTAATTTAATATAAATATCTATGAAAAAAAGATTTGTTTCGGCAGTTGCGATGGCATTTATGGTGTCATTGACCTGTTTTGGACAAAAGCTTGGCGGTTTTGCTTATGGCGATGTAGATGCTCCACGTGGATACAGCTATGAGAAAGGACAGATAGCCGGCTTGGTGGAGTGGGAGTCTCCCGAAGAACTTGCTTTGAACAAAGAGCAACCAAAAGCTTGGTTCTTTAATTTCAAGAGTGTGGATAATGCATGTAAGGTTCTTCCCGAGAATAGTGAGTATTATCTCTCGCTTGACGGTACATGGAATTTCAATTGGGTGGCAAATCCCTGGGAGCGTCCTGTGGATTTCTTCAAGCCTGGTTTCGATGCTTCAGCATGGGATAAGGTTGAGGTTCCAATGAACTGGAATGTATATGGATTGCAGCCCGATGGCTCACAAAAGTACGGTACACCAATCTATGTCAATCAGCCTGTTATTTTCAAGCATCAGGTTGCAGTTGGTGACTGGAAAAATGGTGTGATGCGCGAACCAGCCCAGCATCATACAACATACAAGTTCCGTAACGAGGTCGGTTCATACCTCCGTACATTTACAGTGCCTGCCGATTGGAAAGGACGCGAAATTTATCTTAATTTCGATGGCGTCGATTCGTTCTTCTATCTGTGGATAAATGGTAAGTATGTAGGTTTCTCAAAGAACTCACGTAACCTCGCATCTTTCAACATAACAAAGTATCTTGTAGAGGGCGAGAATCTTATTGCTGTTGAGGTTTATCGTAACAGCGATGCTTCGTTCCTTGAGTCACAGGATATGTTCCGTTTGCCGGGTATCTTCCGTACAGTCTCTTTGACATCAAGAAATCCAATCGAACTACGCGACATCCGTGTACGCACCGATCTTGATGCACAATATAAAGATGCTGTTGCAAATATCGAGGTTGATGTACGTAACCTTACAAAGAAGGCTGCAAAGAACTATCAGGTAAAGGTACAGTTGTACAAGAATGAACTCTACAGCGACAATAATGAGATTGTAGAGGGTGTAACTGCTGTCAATGCAGTTTCTCAGATTGCCAATGGCGAAACAACTACCGTTAACATTCCTCTTGCTGTTGCCAATCCTGCAAAGTGGAGTGCTGAAGAGCCTAACCGCTATACTTTGGTTGTAAGCTTGCTTGACAAAAAGGGCCGCACCGTTGAAATGGCTTCTACTTACATGGGATTCCGTGAAGTTGAAATTCGCGAGACAAAAGCTGAAGATGATGAGTTCGGCTTGGCTGGACGTTATTACTATCTCAACGGCAAACCTATCAAGATGAAGGGTGTTAACCGTCATGAGAGCAACCTTGAGCGCGGACACGCTGTTACACGCGAGCAGATGGAGAAAGAGGTTATGCTTATGTTGCAGGGTAATATAAACCACGTACGTAATGCTCACTATCCCGATGCTCCATATTGGTACTATCTTTGCGATAAGTACGGTATTTATCTCGAAGACGAAGCTAATATCGAGAGTCATCAGTATTACTATGGAAAGGAGTCTCTTTCTCATGTAAAGGAATTCCGCAATGCGCACGTTGCACGTGTGATGGAGATGGCTCATGCTACAATAAACAGCCCATCAGTTTGTATCTGGTCGCTCGGTAATGAGGCTGGTCCGGGTAACAACTTTGTTGAAGCTTACAAGGAGTTGCACGCATTCGATGCATCACGTCCAGTACAGTATGAGCGTAACAACAACATTGTTGATATGGGTTCTAACCAGTATCCTTCAATCGGTTGGACACGTGAGGCTGTGAAAGGTAAGATGGGTATCGTTTATCCTTTCCACATTTCTGAGTATGCTCACTCTATGGGTAATGCGGCAGGTAACCTCGTTGATTATTGGGATGCTATAGAGAGTACAAACTTCTTTGTAGGTGCTGCTATCTGGGACTGGACTGACCAGGCTTTCTGGAACGTAGATTCCAAGACCGGTGACAAGTATATGGCTTATGGTGGTGATTTCGGAGACCGTCCGAACGACCATACATTCTGTATGAACGGTATCATGTTCCCCGACCACTCTCCAAAACCACAATATTTCGAGGTTAAGAAGGTATATCAGAATGCAGGTATCAAGATGCTTGATAATGGTGAAATACAGATTTTCAACAAACGCTATTTCAATTCATTGTGTGACCTCGATGTAAAGGTTTCTCTTTGGGAGGACGGTAAGCAGATTGATTCATACTACATGCCGGGAATGCATATTGCGGCGCGCGAGGCAAAGAGCTTCAAGTTGCGTTTTGATGCATCAAAGTTCAAGGCAGACAAAGAGTATTTTGTAAAGGTGCAGTTGTTGTTGAAGGAAGATATGCCATGGGCAAAGAAGGGTTATGTACAGATGGAAGAGCAGTTGAAACTGCAGGATGCTGTAAAGGCTGCTTTGCTTGTTGATGCGGCAAACAATTCAGAAAAGGTTGTTGTGAAAGAAAACAAAGCCGATGCAACAACAGAAATTTCAGGTAATGGTTTCTCTCTTTCGTTCAACAACAAGACCGGTGTTCTCGACAACGTGGTTTATGGTAATACAACTGTATTTGAAAAGGGCAGCTCTATGACATTGAGCGCGTTCCGTGCACCTGTCGATAACGACGTTTGGATTTGGAACCGTTGGTTTGCTATGGGTCTCTATGACTTGAAGGACGAGGTTGTTTCGTTCGTTTCAAAGAAGAACAATGACGGTACTGTGATTCTTCAGTATATCGTACGCACTCAGGCGAAACATCCCGGTCGTCGCATAAAGAATGATGATAACAGCTTTACAGTTCAGAACGACAAACGCGAATTGGGAGCAAACGAGTTCCATTTCATCTCTAACAGAATATGGACAATCTATCCTGACGGCTCTGTTGAACTTAACAGTTCTGTTACAGGTAGCGATGCAAATGCGTTGCTTGCACGCATCGGTTATATGATGCAGTTGCCTACCGAATTGAAGAATTATACATATTACGGACGTGGTCCATGGAATAACTATAACGACCGTCGTACCGGTTCATTCATACAGCAGTATTCAAGCACTGTTGCTGACCAGTTCGTTCACTTCCCCAAACCACAGGATATGGCAAACCGTGAGGAGGTACGATGGGCTGCTCTTACAAACGATGCCGGTAATGGTGTAATCTTTGTAAATACTTGCGGTCTTTCTACATCGGTACTTCCTTGGAATGATGTTGAATTGACTGAGGCTGCTCACCCTTATCAGTTGCCTGCTTCATCAGGTACATGGTTGCATCTTGATGCTAAGGTAAATGGTCTTGGTGGTAACAGCTGCGGACAGGGTGGTCCTCTCGATCATGACCTTGTAAGAGCCGGAGACAACAGTGTTGGCTTTATCATGCGTCCCGTGAAGGCTGGTGATGACTATACTGCGCTCGCAAATGTTGCATCTTCAGGTGTGTTGCCTGTTGTTTTGAAACGCGACCTTCGTGGTGTGGTTACAATGAATTGTGAGAAGAAGAATGCTGAAATCTATTATAAAATAGGTAAGAACGGCAAGAAGGTACGTTACACTGAGCCTGTCAACATGAGTAAGGGTGGTGATATCACAGTTTGGGAAAAGGAGACTCCTGCATTGGCTGCCACATACAGCTACGAGGAGATTACCTCAATTCCTATTACCGTTGCTTTCTGCTCAAGCCGTGAGCCTGGTAACGAAGCAGAGAAAATGCTCGATGGCGACCCAAGCACAATATGGCATACAATGTATTCTGTAACTGTGGCTATCTATCCTCACTGGATTGACTTTGATGCCAACGAAGAGGTTACTATCAAGGGATTCAAGTATATGCCTCGTCAGGATGGCGGTAACAACGGAAATATCAAAGGCTATAAGATACAGATAAGTGCCGACGGCAAAAACTGGAGTGAGCCTGTTGTTGAGGGTGAATTCCCTTATAGTTCAGACAAGCAGAGTGTTATGTTCAAGAAACCTGTCAAAGCGCGTTTTGTACGTTTCACAGCGTTGAGTTCACACAACGGACAGGATTTTGCATCAGGCGCTGAGTTTGAATTGATTAAATAATAGGTTTTTCTCATACAATAAAAAGATTAGGACGTGTATTGCGTCCTAATCTTTTTATTGTGTTTATAATGGCTTTATGTTGTATTCGTCATTGAGAAGATGTATCTTTGAACTAAAGTTCCAAGATATTCTGCACTCGCTGTGAAAAATATTCAAGCAAGCTTGATATTTCTCGCTCGTTTGTGTGTATCTTTGTTAAATAAATCACTAAAGGATTAAAAGAATTTGCTTTTGCATTATGGAAGTGATAAAAACAGAAATAGATGGTGTGGTAATCATTGAGCCGCGTATATTCAAGGATGATAGAGGTTATTTCTATGAATCGTTCTCGCAACGCGAGTTCGAGGAGAAGGTGTGCCGCACAACATTCGTGCAGGACAACCAGTCAAAGTCATCGTATGGTGTTGTTCGCGGTCTTCATTTTCAGAAACCTCCTTACAGCCAAAGTAAGCTTGTGCGTTGCATAAAAGGAGCTGTGCTTGATGTGGCTGTGGATATCCGCAAGGGTTCTCCCACATTCGGTAAATATGTTGCTGTTGAATTGACAGAGGATAACCACCGTCAGTTCTTTGTGCCTCGTGGCTTTGCCCATGGTTTTGCTGTACTTAGCGAAGAGGCTGTGTTTCAGTACAAGTGTGACAACTTCTATAATAAGGAGAGCGAAGGCTCTGTTGCCTGGAATGACCCGCAGCTGGGTATCGATTGGAGAATTCCGGCAGAAAAAGTGTTGCTTTCCGAGAAGGACAAGTTAAGCAAGGGTATTACAAATGCCGATTACCTTTTCGACTATAACGAAAAACTCTATTGATTATGAATATACTTGTTACAGGTGCCAACGGTCAGTTAGGATGTGAGATGCAGCGTCTTGGAGCTGTTTCTCCCAATAATTATATATTTACAGACGTTGCTGAACTTGATATTACCAATGCCGATGCCGTAATGAATGCTGTAAAAGCGGCTTCTATTGATATAATCGTAAATTGTGCGGCATATACCAATGTAGATAAAGCAGAGAGTGATGAGGCTACAGCGGAGCTTATAAATGCTACAGCTGTAGGCAATCTTGCCAAAGCTATGAAAGAGGTTGGCGGAACGCTTTTCCACGTATCAACTGATTATGTATTCGGTTGTGATGGTAACACTCCGCGCACAGAAGATATGCCTCTTAATCCGCTCGGTGTCTATGGCCGTACCAAGCTGCACGGCGAGCAGGCTATTGTAGAGAGTGGCTGCAAAGCACTCATCTTCCGCACAGCATGGCTCTACAGCGAGTTCGGCAACAACTTCCTCAAGACCATGATGCGTCTCACAGCTGAACGTGAGCAACTAAATGTAGTCTTTGACCAGGTGGGAACACCAACATACGCAGGCGACCTTGCTCTTGCCATCTTCTCAATAATCGAAGCTGGTGTATATGAAGGCAACGAGGGTATATATCACTTCTCGAACGAAGGCGTATGCTCATGGTACGACTTTGCCGTGGAAATAGCAACTGCTGCAGGCAATACAGACTGTCGCATCAATCCTTGCCACAGCTGTGAATTCCCGTCACCGGTGACACGTCCGTCTTATTCAGTTCTGGACAAGACAAAAATCAAGAATACCTTCGATATTGATATTCCACATTGGAGAGAGTCAATGGAGTATTGTATAAAGAGAATAAAAGCAACAAATAAATAATATAACAATAAGCTATGAAACGCAGTATAATAGTAACCGGCGGTGCCGGCTTTATCGGTTCGCACGTTGTACGTCTTTTCGTGAACAAATACCCCGACTATCATATAATCAATGTCGATAAACTGACATACGCAGGCAATCTTGCAAACCTCAAGGATATCGAGGATAAGCCCAATTATACATTCTTCAAGGCTGATATATGTGATTTTGA
>JAGBSZ010000209.1 GCA_017631585.1 Bacteroidaceae bacterium | reverse complement strand
CGTCCCGACCAGATGGTTGAGGAGTTTAAGAAGTGTCTTGCCCTTGCAAAGCATGTAATGGAGACACTTGGCTTGCAGAATGATGTTACATACGTTCTTGCAAAGTGGAATCCTGAGAACCGTGCCAAGTATATCGGCGACTCTGAGGTTTGGGAAGAGACCCAACAGCATATCCGCGAGATGCTTCAGGAACTTGAGATTCCTTTTGTTGAGGAAGTGGGCGGTGCAGCGTTCTATGGTCCTAAGGTAGATATCAATGCCAAGAATGTTTATGGCAAGGAGGATACAATGATTACAGTTCAGTGGGATGCTCTTCTTGCTGCTCAGTTCGATATGTACTATGTCGATCAGAATGGTGAGAAAGTACGTCCTTATATCATTCACCGTACAAGTATGGGTTGCTATGAGCGTACTCTTGCTTGGCTCATCGAAAAGTACGAGGGTAAATTCCCTACATGGCTTGCTCCTGAGCAGGTGCGTATATTGCCAATCTCGGAGAAGTATGGCGATTATGCAAACGAGGTGGCTGCCGAATTGAGAAAGAACGGCGTGCTTGTGCATGTGGATAACCGTTCTGAGAAAATCGGTTACAAGATACGTGAGGCTCGTAACAATCGTGTTCCTTATATGCTTGTTCTTGGTCAGCAGGAAGAGGCAGATCGTACAGTTGCTGTACGTAGCCGTTTTGCAGGTGATGAGGGTGTAAAACCTGTTGCTGAGTTTGTTTCTGCAATCTGCGAGGAGATACGTACACGTACTATCCGCAAAGAGGTTGTTGCTGAATAATAAAGGATTATTTGATGGTGTATAATCCATCTTTTACTATACAGGGTTGCCAATAGGTCACTTTTGGCAACCTTTTATATGCTTGATGGCGAATATTTTTTGATTTTTTTGAAAAAAAAGGTCAATCCTTTTCGTTATGTGACAAATATATAATAAATTTGCAACCGATTTTGAAAAGTTATGCCTGAAAGGGCTTTGTTTGAAAGGAACTTATTTAATTTTTAATGAAGAACGACAATCTGAAGAACCAGTATCGTGTAAACGAACAAATCCGTGCCAATGAGGTGCGTATAGTAGGCGATGAAATTGAGTCTGTAGTTATGCCATTGCATAAGGCTCTTGCACTTGCCGAAGAAAAAGAGTTGGACCTTGTGGAAATTTCTCCAACTGCCAACCCTCCTGTTTGTCGTCTGATTGAGTACTCTAAGTTCCTTTATCAGATGAAGAAACGCCAGAAAGAGCAGAAGGCAAAGCAGGTGAAGATTGATGTCAAGGAGATTCGTTTCGGTCCTCAGACTGACGAACACGACTACAACTTCAAGTTGAAGCATGCAATCAGCTTCCTGCAGGATGGCGACAAGGTTAAGGCGTATGTTTTCTTTAAAGGACGTTCAATCCTTTTCAAGGAGCAGGGTGAGATTCTTCTTCTCCGTTTTGCTAAGGACCTTGAGGAGTACGGAAAGGTTGATATGATGCCTGTACTCGAAGGAAAACGTATGACTATAATGATTTCAGCAAAAAAGGCTGCTCCTGTAAAAAAGGAGAAACCAGCGAAACCTGCTGAAAAAACTAACGAGGAATAAAAAAGCGAGTAGTGTTGGATAGTACGCTACCGATATTTGTTAACTAATAATTTTATTTTAAAATGCCAAAAGTTAAGACTAACTCCGGTGCCAAAAAAAGATTCGCTCTTACCGGAACAGGTAAAATCAAAAGAAAGCATGCTTATCACAGTCACATCTTGACTAAGAAGACAAAGAAGCAGAAGAGAAACCTTGTACACTTTACAACTCTCGATGCTGCTAATGTTAAGAGTGTTAAGGAATTGTTGTCATTGCGTTAAGTATTGAATTATTAACCGAATGTATTAGCAAAAAAGTTCGCAAGACGGCGACGCTAACATTCAAAAGATTTTAAAACTATGCCAAGATCAGTAAATCACGTTGCTTCAAGAGCAAGAAGAAAGAAAATTTTAGGTTTGACCAGAGGTTACTTTGGTGCAAGAAAGAACGTATGGACCGTAGCTAAGAATACTTGGGAAAAAGGTTTGACATACGCATTCCGTGACCGTCGTAACAAGAAACGCGAATTCCGTGCACTTTGGATTCAGCGTATCAATGCTGCGGCTCGTCTTGAGGGTATGTCTTATTCTCAGCTTATGGGTGCTTTGCACAAGGCAGGTATCGAGATTAACCGTAAGGTTCTCGCTGACCTCGCTATGAACAATCCCGCAGCTTTCAAGGCTATCGTGGATAAGGTAAAGTAAGAAAGTTTTTCTACAATAACCTTTAGGTGTCACTTCTGAAAGTGACACCTTTTTTATTATTGTTCTCTTTTGAATATGTGCCACTGTTATTAATTGTGTTTGCAGTGTGGAATAAACTATTTATATTGGTTGCTCACATTAATGTTGAAAAAGACGCTTGTGAAGTGATTTAATACGGGTAATGGCTCTGCACTGATGTCATTACCCGTTATATTGTACCATATTTTCAACAAAATAATCTGTGATTTTTAGGTTTATTGAAAATTAGGGCTATATTTGTAATTGATTATGACCGTTGGTCGTGGTCGTTTGCGAAGATAAGGGCTTTTTCGCTATGACGGAAAGGTCGTTTATTTTTATTGACTAACTAAAAATTTAAACAGATGAGCGAAAGTATTAAATCGAATGTTCAGCTCGAGGAGTTGAATGTTACGAGTTCTCCTGACCAGGCTGTCAATGCCGCTACGAATGAGTTGAATGAGCAAAACGGCATTGTAGAGGAGACTCAACAAGTGCAAACAGAAGTTGCTGACACCAATGAGTGTGTTTGCGAAGACTCTAAACTGGCGACACGTCAGGAAATCATTGAACGCTTGAAGGCTATTGCCGAGTGTGATGACGTGCTCAACTGTAAAAACGAGGTAGAGTCCTTGAAGGTACAGTTCTATCGTATGCGTACAGTCGAGATAGAGCTTGCGCATAAGGAGTTTCTTGCACAAGCAGAGGAAACAGATGTATTTACTCCGCAACCCGATGCACTTGAAGAACCTTTCAAGGAAGTTATGGGACTTATAAAGGCAAAGCGTAACGAGTGGCTCGCTGCACAGGAAAAGGAGATGCAGGCAAATTATGAACTGAAAATGTCTCTTATCGAGCAGTTACAGGCTCTTGTTGAAAAAGCCGGTCAGGGCAACCCTGAGGTGGCAGAGTTCAAGGCTTTGCAGCAGCGTTGGAAGGATGTTAAGAATGTGCCACAGGATAAGGTTACCGATTTGTGGAAACAGTATCAGTTGTTGGTGGAGCAGTTCTACGATGTCCTCAAGCTGAACCATGAGTTCCGTGAGTATGATTTCAAGAAAAATCTCGAAATAAAGACCAAATTGTGTGATGCGGCTGAAGCTCTCGAAAATGAGGTGGATGTTATTGCCGCTTTCCGTCAGTTGCAACAGTTGCATAATGAGTATCGTGAGACCGGTCCTGTGGCTCCTGAACTACGCGAGGAGATTTGGACTCGTTTCAAGAATGCTTCTACAACTGTGAACCGTCGTCATCAAGAGCATTTTGAGGCAAAGAAACAGAAGGAGCAGGAAAATTACGATAAGAAGAGTGCTATTTGTGAGGAGATTGAGAATATGGATTTGAAGGCTCTTGCCGGCTACCAGGCTTGGAATGATGCAACACAACGTGTTCTTGATTTGCAGGCACAGTGGAAGGAGATTGGTTTTGCTCCACAGAAGGTGAATATGAAGGTCTTTGAGCGTTTCCGTCTTGCTTGCGATGAGTTCTTCAAGCAAAAGAGCGAATTCTTTAAAGAGACAAAGAATGCTTTGGCAAATAATTATGAACGCAAAAAGGCTCTTTGTGAACTTGCTGAGCAGTTGAAGGATAGCGAGGATTGGAAAACTACTGCTGATAAGCTTGTGAAGATGCAGAAGGAGTGGAAGGAGATTGGTCCGGTTGCGCAGAAGTATTCTGAGGCTCTCTGGAAGCGTTTTGTGACAGCATGTGATGCTTTCTTTGAAAAGCGCAATGCTGCAACATCTTCACAACGCAGTGTTGAACAGGAGAACCTGAAGAAAAAGCGTGAGGTCATAGAGAAAATCAAAGCTATCGACAGTTCTCTTCCCGGCGAGGAGCAGACAAAGCAATTGGCTGTGCTGACACAGGAGTGGAATGCGATTGGCTTTGTTCCTTTCAAGGAGAAAGATAATGTCTATAAAGAATACAAGCAGGCTACAAATGCGTTGTATGAGGCATTGCATGTAAATGCGAACGAGCGCAAGCTTGCAAATTTCCGAAACAACATCGCCAAGGGTGGTGGCAGTTTGCAGCGTGAGCGTGAGCATCTTATCCGCCAGTACGAGGCTATGAAGAACGAGATAGCTACATACGAGAATAATATTGGTTTCTTGAGTGTTTCAAACAAGAAAGGTGCAAGCCTTGTGGATGTTATGAAGCAGAAGGTTGACAAACTGAAAAAGGATGCTCAGGTGGTTCTCGAAAAGATACATCTTGTGGAGGATGAGATTGAAAAGAATGCCAAGTAAATCTTTGGGTTATACTTTTTTGAAAAAAGAATAGTAGAGTGACTTTAAATAAAAAAACACCTTAAGAATATCGAAGGTGATATAAGAGAACTTGTTCTTAATTGAAAAACAGATGGAACCAATTTCGTTTGGTTCCATCTGTTTTTCAATTCTTTTATTGCTATTTCTTAAAATATATGTAATTTTGTACCAAACTGATAACATTATATTGATTATGAAAAAATTACTATGCTTGCTAACCATTGCAATGGTTATTGTTGTTGGTTGTACACCTGACAGTGATGGTTTTACTTATGATTCTATTTTGGGTGATTCAATATCTTCTGTATTCCCCGGTGATTCAATCCCTTCCGATTCTATTTTTGACGATTTGTTTCCCGGTGATTCAATCCCTTCTGTGCTTCCCGGTGATTCTACATTAAATGATGCATTGCATGATTTCTTTACAAATTGTCCAAACAATGAAATCCGTTATATTGCAGATGACAGTTTAGAGGTGGATTTTTCAAACTCGATTTTTAAAAATAAGATAAAGTTGGAAGAACATGTTTTTGAAGCGGGATACGGTTTTTTGAAATTTAGTGGTGATGTTATAAATGTGCCTTCATGGGGCTTTGATTCTCAATCTTCTTTGAAGGCTGTCTATTTGCCTGCATGTGTTACAGAGATTGGAACTTCTGCTTTTGGACGTTGTAAAAAACTTGAAAGCATACAAATACCCGATAGTGTTACCAAAATAGAAAACTATGCATTCGAGTGGTGTGAAAAACTTGACAGCATAATAATTCCTGGCAGTGTGGAGTATATCGGACAACATGCATTTTGGTACTGTTCATCTCTTAAGGAATTAGTAATATCTGAAGGCGTTATGAATATCGGTTTAAAGGCTTTTGAAAATTGTAAACAACTTGAGG
>JAGBSZ010000208.1 GCA_017631585.1 Bacteroidaceae bacterium | reverse complement strand
TTAACTGCGCTTCCGAAAACTGCCATCTGCTCGCCATGGCCACCGTATGTAGCACAACCTGTAACCTCGTTCTGCTTTACGCCGAACTTCTTGGCAAGAGCGCTCTGCAAACGTGTTGAGTCGAGACCGGCGAGTGTAGTAACCTGACCGGGCTTCAAACCAGAGTAAAGCAATGTTACCAAACCTGTCAAGTCGGCAGGGTTGAAGATGATAACAACATGCTTAACATCGGGGCAGTATGTCTTGATATTCTTACCAAGCTCTTCTGCTATCTTACAGTTACCTGCAAGAAGGTCCTCACGTGTCATACCCTCCTTACGTGGAGCACCACCTGAAGAGATGATATATTTTGCATCCTTGAATGCCTCTGCAACGTCTGTTGTTGCTGTGATATTAACTTCGTCGAAACCGCTCTGACGCATCTCCTCGGCAACACCCTCTGGAGAGAATACATCATAAAGGCAAAGGTTGGTTGTCAAGCCCATCATAAGAGCGCACTGTGCCATGTTTGAACCAATCATACCGGCAGCGCCGACAATCACCAATTTTTCATTTGTTAGATACTGCATAACTTTAAATTTTAAAGGTTTATAATTATGTATTCAATTCTTTATTACAATAAATTTATCTCATCGAATATTCTTGCTGTGGCACCGGCATTTTTCATGACATACTCACCCGCCATGGCACCCACCTTTGCAGAATACTCTTTATTCTCGTAAAGTTCCTTGACCTTTACACCGAAGTCGTAAGCATCATGAGCCTTGACCGCACCACCGCAATCAAAAAGATTCTGCGCTTCGCGTGAATGGGTGTTCTCCGGACCCACAAGCAACGGCACACCATACACAGCCGCCTCCAGCACATTGTGTACGCCCTTACCGAAACTGCCTCCCACAAAGGCTATATCGCCATATTTATACACAACCGAAAGCAGTTCGTAGGTGTCGATTAGGACGCAGTCGGCATTACGTATATTATCCATAGTTGCACGGGAGTATCGTACACATGTACCCTCATACTGTTTTTCGACAGCTTTTATACGTTCATCGCCTACATGGCTTGGCACGACAATAAGCTTCCACTCACGGTTCTTATTAAAGAACGGCATATATACAGCTTCGTCGTCCTTTTCAGAGCCACCGGCAACAAACACAGGACCTTCACTTGCAAAAGTTTCGAGAAGCGGTATCTGACGAGCTTGTTCAAGAACCTTTACAACACGGTCGAAACGTGGATTTCCCACCACCGAGACATTGTTTATACCTATCGTCTTAAGCACCTCCTTTGATTTTTCATCCTGCACAAACAGATGGGTAAAACAGTGCAATGCAAGACGCAGGCGACTGCCAGCCACACCAAGTTTTGAGCGTTTGTTGTCAAAAACAGACGAGATGCTATATACAGGTATGGAACGCTTCTTAAGCTCTGTAAGACAATTAAGCCAGAATTCGCATTTCATAAAGAAAGCCATCCTGGGTTGCAGGATATCAAGAAAATGCCTTACATTCCCACGTGTATCAAAAGGAAGATAACAAACAGCATCTGCTTTCTGATAGTTCTTTGCCAGTTCATAGCCCGAAGGGGAAAAGAATGTCAATACGATACGGTATTCCGGGTGAGTTGCATGCAAACGTTCTATCATAGGTCGGCTCTGCTCAAAACCTCCACGCGACGAAACATGGAACCAGACGTAATCGCAACCCGGTTTCAGTTTCTCCTTAAGCACAGCAATAGTCTGCTTGTGACCGAGAAGCTTTTGCTTTGCCTTTCTGTGTCCGAACAGAGCGGCAATCCTCACCAACAATATATATATGTATATACCGAACGTGTACATTGTTTATCCAAGAACATTTACTGCACGACGAAGACGTGCCAAAGTCTCTTCCTTGCCGATAAGACCTGATATATCAAACATCTGAGGACCTTTACCCTCGCCTACGAGTGCAAGGCGGAAAGCATTCATAATCTCGCCCATACCATATCCCTTAGCCTCAATCCACTCATGAACCTTTGCATCCTGATTCTCTATTGAGAAATCATCGAGCGATTCGAGCAAGTCGGCAAGTTCTGTCATCTTTGTGGCAGAATCCTCTTTCCAGCGTTTCTTTGCAGTCTTTTCGTCATACTCTGTTGGAGCAACAAAATAGAAGTTGCAGGCATCCCAAAGCTCATGAACAAAGTTCACGCGACCTTTCATCAAAGAGACAATCTTTTCGAGATGCTCAATGGTTGTATTTACTCCATGAGACTCTACAACAGGCATAAAGATCTCTGCAATTTCGCGGTCAGACTTCTTAAGGATATATTCATGGTTGAACCACACCATCTTCTTGTAGTCGAAACGCGCACCGGCCTTGCTGCACTTTGAAAGGTCGAATTTGGCGATAAGGTCGTCCATAGACATCATTTCAACGTCATCACCGGGGTTCCAGCCGAGAAGAGCAAGGAAATTTATCACAGCCTCGGGCAGATAATCGCTCTCGCGGAAGCCTGAAGAGATTGCTCCGCTCTTTGGGTCGTGCCACTCGAGAGGAAAAACGGGGAAACCGAGACGGTCACCGTCGCGTTTGCTGAGTTTTCCGTTACCTTCGGGTTTGAGAAGAAGTGACAAGTGGGCAAACTTGGGCATTGTATCCTCCCAACCGAATGCACGGTACAACAATACGTGGAGCGGAGCCGATGGCAACCACTCTTCACCACGGATTACATGGGAAATCTCCATCAAATGGTCATCGACAATATTTGCAAGGTGATATGTAGGCAACTCATCAGCCGACTTATAAAGAACCTTGTCATCGAGTATCGATGAATCTATAGTTACCAGACCACGGATAATATCATCAACGACAACCTTTTCACCCGGCTCCACCTTGAAACGGACAACATACTGATGACCGGCATCAAGAAGTGCCTGTACATCCTCTGCACTCATGGAGAGTGAGTTACGCATTGACATACGTGTAGAAGCGTCGTATTGGAAATTCTCAATTTCGGCACGCTTTGCCTCAAGTTCCTCGGGTGTATCGAATGCCATATATGCCTTGCCGCTGTCGAGCAACACCTTTACATATTGCTTATATATATCGCGACGCTCCGACTGACGGTAAGGGCCATAATTTCCGCCGAATGAAACACCTTCGTCAAACTTTACTCCCAACCAACGGAACGATTCAAGGATATAATCCTCTGCACCGGGAACAAAACGGTTTGAATCGGTATCCTCGATACGGAACACCAAATCACCGCCATGCTGACGGGCAAACAGATAATTATATAATGCTGTTCTTACACCACCGATATGCAAAGGTCCTGTTGGACTCGGTGCAAAACGTACTCTTACTTTTCTTTCCATATGTTCTAATAATTCAGTTCAAATAAAGCAGTTAAAAAGCCATGCCGTAACAAATGTTTTAATACACAACCATAATACGGGCAATATAGCTTTTAACTTTACGCAAAAATACTACAACTAAAGATGTTGACAAAATAAATTTATCATTTTTTAAGGCAGAAGAAACGAGTTTGCGAACAGCTTTTTGTCAAGAATAGTTATTACATTACTTACTTTCATTATTTTTTTGTACATTTGGAACGTTAACATAGAATCAAGCAAGATGAAAAACAGACTCGAAAAATATTTTGGCAGACACACACAGATAGTTCTGCATATAAGTTTGGTCATATTATGCGTCGGAGCAATAATATACTTCATGCCACGAGAGAAGTTCACCAGCTATGATTTCAAGCAGGACACTCCATGGAATTACGAACAGATTATTGCAGATTTCGATTTTGTGATAAAGAAGAGTGCAAAAGCTATCACAGAGGAGAAAGACAGCATAAGAAACAACTTCAGACCATATTTCACATACAACGGTTCGTTGAATGCAAATGAATTCAGAAAAGAGTTCCCGGAGAAAGAGATGGCAGAGTATGCCAACTGCCTTGACGCATTGTACAAGGATGGCATAGTGTCGGACGACGATGCCACGATAATCAGAAGCAGGAACAACGACGAAATCAACTTTACACACAAAGGAGACACTATTACAACCGATGCAGGACGCTTTATCAGTGTTTCAGAGGCATACGAAACACTCTTGAATGCCGACACTCTGCTCACAAACGAAATGTTTGCGACGATAGAGCCTGAAAGGTTCATAAAGCCCAACTACGTATGCGACACAACGCTGTCCGAAAGAGAATTGAAAAAGCAATTGGCAAAGGTTGATACACGCATAGGAACTGTAATCAAGGGGCAACGAATAATAAACAAAGGCGATATAATAGACAAGAACACATACAGGACATTGGAGACCTATTTCACCATCACCAATGAACTTGAGGCATCAAAAAGCACCAGCAGCAAGCTGAACATATTCATGGGACAGGCACTTTTCATAATAATATGCATGTTCGTGCTTATGGCATATATATACATATACCGTACTGATATTGCCACAAGCAACAAGAAGTTCATATTCACAACCCTTTCAGCAACAATATTCCCGATAATAGTAGGCATTATCATAGGACACGGCGGAATAAGCGTATTTATCCTGCCTTTTGCAATGATACCTATGATGCTCTGTCTGTTCATAGACCATAGCACAGCACTCATAACACACTGCATAACGATTATGATGTGCTCCATAATGATTGGTTCGCCCTATGAGTTCCTGATGTTGCAGACTGTTGCCGGAATAGGTGCAATATTGAGCCTTAAAGAGTTGTCGTCACGTTCACAAATGTTCAGATGCGTGTTTATAACATTCGTAATATATGCCATAACCTACATGTGCTATGAGCTGATTATCGAATCGGACTTCTCAAAGATGAAGTACAACATGTACATATACTTTACAATCAGCGCTATACTGATGCTCTTTGTATATCCGATGATGTTCATTGTTGAAAAGGTTTTCGGTTTCATATCGAACGTAACACTTATAGAGCTGTCGAATCTGAACAGCGAACTTCTGCAAAGAATGTCACAGGAAGCCCCCGGCACATTCCAACACTCAATGCAGGTTGGTAATCTTGCAGCAGAGGCTGCACGCGCCTTGGGAGCAAACAGCCTTGAGGTACGTACCGGAGCTTTGTACCACGACATCGGCAAATTGAACAATCCGATATATTTCACAGAAAACCAGAGCGGCGGTATAAACCCGCATGATGCACTTACCCCCGAAGAGAGTGCAGGCATAATAATAAAGCATGTCACTGACGGACTGAACCTTGCCGAGCACAAGCACCTGCCAAAGAAAATCAAGGAGTTCATTACCACACACCATGGAACCTCAAAGGCAGGATATTTCTACATAACATACAAGAACGCACATCCCGATGAAGAAATAGACGAAAGTAAGTTTACATATCCCGGAACCAAACCGCAGACAAAGGAGCAGGCTATACTTATGCTGGCTGACTGCGTAGAAGCGGCTTCGCACAGCATAAAGGAATATACCGACGAAAACATAGATGAACTTGTAGAGAAGATTGTATCGGGCAGATTACAAGCCGGTGAACTAAGCCAGGCTCCATTGACTTTCAAAGACATCGACACCATAAAGTCTGTCTTCAAGAAGAGGCTTAAAGCAATATACCACACAAGAATCAGTTATCCGAACGAAAAAAAGAATAAAAAATAAAAACTGCCACCAACTGTAAAAAGTTGTTAAAAAAGAAGGGTAAACCCGGAAAAATCTTAGGATTTCGCCGGGTTTATATATTTTATTTGCACCAAGAAAAAGGACTTGGTATGAAAAACATCATTTATTACATTTGGAAAAACAGACTGTTCCCCTACACAGGACTGCACACAACATCGGGAGAAAAACTGAGCGTAATCGACAACGGCAACAACAGCGACAACAGCAATGTATTTCACAATGCAAAAATCAGGATTGGTGACCGCACATGGGTGGGAAACGTAGTCCTGCACGAGAAAAGCAGCGAGTGGGAACGTGAAATAAACAACGGCAAATCACAAACGGGGAACATAATCCTGCATGTAATAATGGAAAACGACTGCTCCACTCTTCGCAAGCACGGCGAGGAGATACATCAAGTGTGCATAAGTTACCCCAAAGAGTTCAAAAGCCATATCGGCAAAAACTGCAGCTGTAATATGCCATGCGCACAAGCCGTTTCTCAAATAGAGACCGTGAAATTGCACAGCATACTCTCAAGACTGCTTGTTGAACGCATAGAAGAAAAGGCAAAACAGATTGAGAGCATACACGAAAGATGCGATAAAAGATGGGAGGATGCGCTTTTGAAGACATTAATCAAGAGCTTTGGATTCGGCATACACACCAAACTGTTCGAAGAGTTTGCAGACACATTGAACTTTCAGGCATTGGGAAAACATCGCGATAACTCCATGCAGGTGGAAGCAATGTTTTTTGGTCAGGCAGGGCTGTTGAACGAACTGAGCATTCCCTATTTCTACAGGGAATTTGCAACAAAAAGCAACTATTTCAACGAACTGAAAAAGGAATACTGTTTTCTGGAGAAAAAGTTCAACCTCAGGAGTATGGACTACAAGGCTTGGGAAAGTTGCGGAACACAACCCCATTTGAGGATTGCAAGACTTGCCGCAATATTTCATAGCAACAAATTCAACATGTCAAACATTGCCGCATGCAACACCATAGAAGAACTGCGCGAGACCATTGCTACCCCACTGCACGGCTATTGGTATAACCACACCTGCTTTGGCGGAACAGAGACCATCGGCAACAGCAAGATGAAAGAGCGTCAGACAGATGTCATAATAATAAATGCCATAGCCCCGATACTGTATGTTTATGGCAAGCACAGAAAAGATTATGCACTGTGCGGGAAAGCAGAAGAATACCTTCACAATCTGAAATGCGAAGAGAACGGCATCGTCCGACGATGGAGAGAGCAGGGCATTAAAGTTGATTGCGCCGCCGATTCACAAGCACTTCTGCATCTGAACAAATCATACTGCTCCAACAACAAGTGCCGACAATGCCAATTTGCGTACGTATATATAAAAAGTGTTCTTAAGTGTCTATAATAATAACGAGGGCTGAACGATTCCGTTCAGCCCTCGTTATTATTATCAGTCAATTATTATTTCTTACGCAAGAAGCTGTATGCTACAGGAGCTGCGATAAAGAGTGATGACAATGTACCGAATACAACACCGAGAATCATAGCGAATGAGAAGCTACGGATGCTGTCACCACCAAGTACAAAGATACAGAGCAACACAATCAAGGTGCTGACAGATGTATTGATTGTACGAGCCAATGTGGTGTTAAGTGATGTATTGAACAAATCGAACTTGTTACGCTTTGGATAGAGCTGGTTGAACTCACGTACACGGTCGAAGATAACCACCTTGTCGTTGATAGAGTAACCGATAGCTGTGAGGACAGCACCGATGAATGTCTGGTCAACCTCAAGAGACATGGGGAGGATTCCGTAGAACAATGAGTAGCAACCGATAATCATGAGAACGTCGATAGCCAACGCTGTGATAGAACCGATGCTGAATGCCACATTGCGGAAACGTACCAAGATGTAGAGGAAGATTGCTACAAGAGCGAAGATTACCGACCAGATAGCACCCTTGGTAATATCCTCAGCGATGCTGGGACCTACCTTCTGAGAACTGATGATAGAACCACCTTCGCGGTTGTCGCGGTCGATGAATGTAGCAAGGTCAAGACCTTCGCTAAGAAGTTTTCCATCCATCAAAGCGTTGTAAAGGAATGCTTCAATCTCAGCATCAACATTTACATCATCCTCGTTGATACGATAGTTGGTTGTGATACGGATAGTCTTCTTGTCTGTACCGAGAGCAATAGCCTGAACGTTGTCCTCAGTAATCTTGGTTTTGAGAAGAGCTCTTACTGTCTCGGGCTCAACCTCCTTCTCGAACTGAACTACGAAGTTGCGTCCACCTGTGAAGTCGATGCTCTGGCTGAGGCCGCGAACAGCGAACGATACAATCATAATAGCAGCAAGTACACCGAATACAGTGAATGACTTCTTGCGAGCACCCATAAAGTTGTATGAGGTGTTGAGCATGAGGTTCTTAGACCACTTTGTTACGAATGTAAGGTTAATCAACTTGCGATTCTCCATGAACTTCTCATAGATTACACGTGTTACAAACACAGCTGTAAAGAATGAGCTGAAGATACCGATGATAAGTGTGGTAGCAAAGCCTCTGATGGGACCTGTACCGAAGT
>JAGBSZ010000207.1 GCA_017631585.1 Bacteroidaceae bacterium | reverse complement strand
TTTTCCGCGAGGGCGAAATGGGCGACTTCGAACTATGGCAAAACCTCCGCCCCTTCGTTTTTCGAGGGTTACGGAGGCGGTCAGGCGAAGTTTACTGAGCCTTGCCGCCGGAGTTTCAATAAAGGCGAGGGGCGAAGGTTCAAGGTCGGCGAGGGCTCCCTCTGGGAGACGCCGACTTGTACCGAAGCCCGAGCCGGCCTTTTGCATAATTTATCAACACAGATGGGCACAGATGCAACATTGATGTAGCCCGTGCTCCTCGCTCTCGCTCACTTACGTTCGCTCGCTACTCTCGCAGCCGCTCGGCGGGCTACGGCTCGCGCCCCTGCGCTCGCAAATTGTATTTTGTGAAGAAAAAAGAGTTTAGCCGGATGAACTCACAAAACATCCGGCTTTTATGTCAGAAATTAATCAGTTATTCTACGGATTCAGTTACAGCTTCGGCAATAAGCATCAGAACCCACCCAACCCAAATCAGGAGACGCTTTAGTGTCTCCTTTTTGATTTGGGGTGAGATTTTATGCAGTATTCGCTCGACGTAAGAACTAAACTTATGCCAGAGCTGCCTGAGCATCTGCCCAAGTCTCGATAACGTCTCTGGTTGCGTCATAGGTGAAGCCCGAAATGAGCATGTAGTCCTGTCCGATAGTGACGGTGAAGGTGTCTTCGTAATTTTTGCCTTCGATATTGATGTTCTTGGTACAGGTGAATTTGACAAGCCAGTGGTATGCTTCTGCGTCAAGGACGGCACTTCCGCCACTGCCTGCGGCAGTCTCAGCGGCTTCAGTGCCGGAGAGAAGGCTTGCCATGTTGTTCATGTTATCAGTGGAAGCACCGTAGAAGAGGATATAGCCTGCGTCTTCTCCTGCGGCGTCCTTGTACTCGATTCTGCACTTGTAAGTAGTGGAGGAGACGTTCTTGATGATGTTCATAGTTTCGTCGTTCTTGAATGCTTCAACTACGGTGTTGAAGGTTTCAACGTCTGCGATAGGAGTAGAAAATACTCTCTTCGCATTTCTGGAAATGGAGGTTTCGGTAAAGTCTGCCATGGTAATAATTCCCGAGACGGGGCGGAAAAAAGCCGGAAATTAAGAGGGGGTAAAGGGCTTATTTCTGCCCCCTCTCTCTATATAGTAATTGATTTCACGAGATTATAGAGGCTTTGGAACACAAAATTCTGAGAATTGTTTTGGGTTCATTTGGTAAAGTAAAACCGCGAATCGGCGCGAATCTTGGCGAATCGCGTTCCGTTCACCCGGACTCTCACAAGCCTCTGGCTTGTTCGTGGCATCGCATGTCTTTCAGCCATGTTCAAGGCTCGAGCATGCTCTCGCCATTCGCCAACGTCCGGCGGAACGCTCGACTCGCGCTTCCGGCGCTCGCGTAATAGAAGAGTAAAAAAAAGAAAGCAGAAGGAATTTTCCTTCTGAGTTATGCGAGATTGGTCTGAGAGTCAGCCCAGGTTTCTATCTTTTCGATTGTTGCGTCATAGGAGAATCCTGTGACGGTCATGTAGTCTTTGCCGATGGTGACGGTGAAGGCGTCTTCTTTGTCGTCAACTTTGTTGACGCAGGAGAACTTGGCAGTCCAGTTGTCTTCTTTGTCTTCGACAGAGCCGGAGCCTCCGATACCTGCAAAGGTTTCAGAGGCTTCGGTTCCTCTAAGAAGAGAAGTGCCGTCTTCAAGAGATGTCTTGTCACCTGCATAGACATTCACATATGCCTTCTCATCTCCTTTTGCATCGAAGTAAACAATCTTTGTCTTGTAGGTCTCAGCGGTCAGTTCCTTTTTGGTGAATCCCATTGTGGTGTCGTTTTTGAATGCGTTAATTACGCTTTCGAAGGCGTCAAGGGATGGAATAGGAGAGACGTACTCTCTTTTTGCATTCTGGTTAATTGCAGTTTTTGTAAAGTCAGCCATTGTAATAGTTCCCGAGACGGGGCAGAAAAAGAGGTTAGAGGGGCGAGAGGCACCGAAGGTGACTCAAGCCTTGAGCACGGCTGAAGGCGAGAGGCACGAAGTGGCTCAAGCCGTGGGCAAGACCAAAGGGCTTGCGAAAGACGTGCGAGGGGGTTTGGTTTTCCTGCCCCCTCTCTCTACTCAATAATTGGTTTTTTGACACTATAGGCTCTTTGGTGTAAAGATTATTGGGTTTTCTTTTTTCTTATAGTACTGCTCCGCCTGCCCGCTACGCACTCGCACGCCGTTCCGTCGTGCTTTAGCTTCGAGTCTCTTCGCGCCTCTCGCATGTCGCGGCGGGCTTCGTATGACTGCTTCCGTCCGCTCCTTCGCTTTCGGTTTTTGCTTGATTTATGCGCCTGTTCTGGTGTTGGTTTAGGAGTTCCCGCCGAGCCGCTTGGCTGACGCACGTCTAATCGCCGTGCTATTGGCTTAGTCGCTTCGCTCCCTCGCCAATCGCCGCGGCTTTTTCGGCGGGCAATCAGATTTTTTGTGATGATTCTTTTTTTAAGATAGACAAAATGGTTGATGCTCTTTTAGTGGTGTTTCCGTCGGGCTAAAAAAATCCGAGCCGCTCCTTCGCCTTCGGTGTTCATCGGCTAATCGCCTCTTCACACCTGCATGCTCGGCGCGTCCGTCTTTTTTTTGACGCCCTCCTTAATATACAAAAAATGGGCGGGGCACAGGCGTTCACCCGCGAGAGGATAATGCCCCCGGTCTGTTCGCTCGCTTTGCTCGCTCTCATCCCGTGAGCAATATCGTCTCGCGGTTTACACGCCCCCGGTGTAAGCCCGCCGGGTTGCCCGGTTGGCTTCGGAGTGTAACCATGAATAAGTTAGATGTTAACTCGGATATGTACAGAATTGTCGGATGCGCCCTTGCGGTGTACAATCACTTGAAGCCCGGTTATCTGGAATCGGTGTATGAGAAGGCGTTGGAAAAGGAACTGACGGCAGAAGGCTTTGCGGTTCGCCGTCAGGTGAAACTTCCCGTGTATTACAAGGGCGAGCTTCTGGATGCGCCGTTTGTCGCGGATATGATTGTGAATGATGCGGTTCTTGTAGAGTTGAAGGCAGTGTCGAACCTCGCAAAGATTCACGAGCGGCAGGTTGAGAGTTATCTGAAAACAACAGGGATGGAGAGCGGGCTTTTAGTGAACTTTGGAAATTTGAGGAGGTTGGAGTGGCGGTTAGTCACTCTTTGATTTTTCAACAGAAAAATCTCAATTTCACAAATGCTTAATCTCTCTCTCGTCCTATTGTCTATCATACATATGGATGATGAGCATAACCAGAAGAATGAGCAGGGGAACATAACCAATCAATTTACAAATCCGCTGTTAGAGTACATCGCCCCTTTAGAAAAAATAAAAGAAAATCTAAGAGAGTTATCAAACAGAGTTTATAGTCCAGTTATGTTTGAATTTCCTCTTGGGGAAGAAATTGCTGAGATATCAAATAGATTTAAGCAGCTATATACGAATCCTGCTATATCCCTAATTCAAAGTATTACCTCTCAGTGGAAAAGTGAGATTACTGCCTCTATTTCTATCCTGTCACCACGAGCACAGATTGGTAAGTATGGATGGGTTATTCCTCTGTTTATTCCGATTAGTGCTGATGATGTGTTTAATTCAGATTTCAACAAATACATACTTGACAAGTACTTTTCAGATGACAGTGAATACTTTGATAGACTGAGTCAAGAGATATTATCCATAATTTCAGATGAAAGTGAACTGCAGAAAATTAGAGAGGGAATCCAGGCATATAATGCAGGTCTTTATGCACCATGTGCACATGTTTTAATCCCTCTTGTAGAAAGATTTCTGCTCTTTGATACTGGAAAGTCAGGATTCAAGAAAATTAAGGATTCATTTAAAGAACAAATAGAGATGAAAAATCTAGAGGATGATTTCTCATATGCTTTTCTCTTCTATGCATTAATGGATTTTATAGAAGTATTTTATGATACATTCGATTTCTCATCAGACGAACCGGATATTATCAACCGACATTGGTTTGTTCATGGGAGAAGTAACCAGATTGTTGAAAAGTGTCACTGTGTACAATTATTTTGTGTAATTCATACCATTCTCATAGTCAAAAATATTGAGTTTGAATAATAGAAATAGCAGACAAGGAATTGGGAGATTTACTTCTTCTCCCCAACAAGCCGCTGATACTCCTGCATCAGATATGCGACTATTTCTGCCTCATCCGCGAATTTGCGACCATACGCCTTCTCGACAGCCCTGTCGTTTGCCTCGTGAGCCTTCCTGAGTTCCGGCGGCATAGTCAGCGGGTCGTATAAGTCTGCTAAACTGTTGTCTGGATAAAGTGCCCGTGCGTCTAAAATGCCCTGAGCGGTTTTCTCGATGGCGGATTTCTGCTCTTCGGTGGGAGTGGGGAAGGGGAAGTTGTTGTAGACGACATCTTTGGAGTATCGGTAATCACTTTTTATTCTACCGCAAATCGCTCGCATCCATGCCATATGGATGTTAGATATGATAACACCAAAATGATAAAGTGACGCATCTGGGAGAATTTGTACTGCATTATTAACGATGATTTCAGGACCAATAAATCCGAATGGAACATACTTTCTTGTCTCTGAAGAATGGCATGGAATAATTACAGATGCTTTTCCTACAGGCTGAGTTCGCTGTGCAAAGAGAGTTGGTGTCTCTGCAAACTTTCGGATAGCAGCAGCGATACTCTGTTCTCGTGTCTCTTTACAGCGTTGTACTCTCTCATAAACTAAGGGGCACTTCTTCAACTCAGCAGGCGATGCACCAACCAGCCACAGACACCACCGTTTCTTCCCATGTAAATATTCAGACGCTCCAAGAAGAGGCTTGATATATTTTTGAGCCTGTGGTTCTCTAGTTATGAAGTCTTCATAGTCCTCTTTCTCAATAATTAGATGAACACCATCTGCGGGCTTGTTTCCATAAACCATTTTTGGAACATCACATAACGGTTTTGCCCTGCTCATAACAAGAACATTTGGAGCGTCAAACAAATACCGGTTGATATTTTGTGCTACAGTTTTCTTTTCCCCATCAAAGATAAATTTTAACGAGCGTTCTTTTTTAGAGAATCCAATAATCACACAATGAACCTGTGCGGCATGTGATGCTTCACTTTCCCAAATAAAACTACGATATGCAAAGTTGATAATATCATCTGGAAGGAACGCCCAGAAACGACTAACTGTCTCACCCTGTACAATAGAATTTGTCGACACGAATGCTGTCTCTATCTCCATACCAACTGAGAAATCTGATGCCTTTTTATACCACCCGCAAACAAAATCCAGATTTTTCACACCGGGGAAAAGTTCTTGCATGTCTGCTTTCTGTTCAGCATTCATGTGGGAAAAACCAACAAACGGTGGATTTCCTAAGATATAACTCAGTTTATCCTTCGGCACAACATCTTCCCAATCAATCCGCAGGGCATTGCCCTCCACAATATTCGTGTATGACTTAAGCGGCAGGAAATCCAAGTCCACCTGCACAATCTTTTCCGTCTCCTTCATCATCTGGAACTCAGCAATCCAGAGAGCCGTCTTTGCGACATTTACCGCAAAGTCGTTTAACTCAATACCATAGAATTGGTCGATGTGAACATTGATAACCCCGTCCACATCAAAAACCATCTGACCTGCAAAGGTCTCTTTCAGAATCTCATTTTCCAGACGGCGAAGCGAGAGATAAGTCTCGGTCAGGAAATTACCAGAACCGCACGCAGGATCTAAGAAGCGAAGCCCGCCGAGTTTCTTTCTGAAATCATCAAAGTACTTCTTTCTTGTTTCCCTGTTCGAGACATTTCTGATACGCTCTGCCTCTTCCTTTAAACTATCCAAAAACAGAGGGTCGATAACCTTGTGGATATTCTCGATAGATGTATAGTGCATTCCATTAGAACGCCGCGTCTCCTGATTAAGCGTACTCTCGAACACCGCTCCAAAAATAGTTGGATTAATACCAGACCAATCAAAATCAGAGCTTGCATTCTGTAAGAGGAGGGTCATAATATCCTCAGTAAACATCGGAATCTCAATCTCCTCATCCTCAAACAGACCGCCGTTCACATACGGGAAATCCTTCAAAGAATCTTTCAGATACGGACTTCTCTCCTCAATCTTAGTATCTAAAACCTTGAACAGATTAATCAGAGCCTCGCGGGCATCCTAAGCGCGATATGCTTTAAGATAATCAGTGAACTGTGAAGCATACGGAAAAATACCTGCATCCTCCGCATACATACAAAACACAAGCCGCACACAAAGCATATTCAGACTTTTAAGAGAATGCGGGTCTTTTGGATTATGATACTGCTTCAAAATAGCATCATAAATTTTACCCACGAGCTCTCCTGCCTGTAAAGAGATATCCTCTTCCTTAGACACTCGGTCGTTTTCAGAATCCACAAGGAACTGTAAGCGGGAATACTCCTTTCCTAAGTTCTTAAGCAGAATGACCTCTGGCTCTTTCTTCTCAGGATGCTCCAAATCGTAAACATGGAACTCTGAAAAATTAGACAGAACAACCCACCTTGAATGCTGAGAAAAAGGCAGGCTCATGTTGTAGCGGATAGCCTGTCCTAAAGGTGTCAGCATCGAACCGTCTGATTGACGAATCGGCTTGCGTAAATCTTTTCCAAGGCTTTTCTGCTCAATAATAACTTTTGTAGAGGGGATTCTTGCATCAATAAAACTCGCGTGACTGAGACTAACCTTATCTTCAAAAGAAATGAACTTGTCAGGCTCTTCGATACCAAAAACCTTGTTCAAAAGAGACAGCCAGAATGTCTGGCTCTGCCCACGCTCATATCCTTTTCCTTCCCAATCTTTTGCAAACTTTTCTGCCGCTAATTTCTGTTTTACTGTTGCCATATTTTCCCTGTGAGTAAGATACTATTATCTTCCAATATAGATTAAGATGACTTCTGAATAGTTTAGCACATGTCCGCTCCCTCGCAAACCCTTATCCCTTCTCCACTCCTAAATACCATTACTCATGGGACACGGATACAGCTTTAAATGTCCGAACTGCAAATCAAAAATAAACCTTCATGAAGGAGTGGGTATTCTCTATCATTACACATTTGAGAGACTATTCTTTGGAGAAAAGCCAGAACTCAAAGAAGAAGTACCAAAAGAAATCTGGGAAGCCTGTATCTCCCTAATGGAAAATGGATGGAAACCAAAAGACTACGAATACCAAATCTGCTTCTGTCCCAAATGCAAAACATTAGAACAGTACACCTCATTCACCCTCGAAAAAGACGGGGAAACATACACCCCCAAGTTCATCTGTAAATCCTGCGGAACGGAACTGCAAAAATGTAACCCCTTGGAAATGGATATTCC
>JAGBSZ010000206.1 GCA_017631585.1 Bacteroidaceae bacterium | reverse complement strand
CAAGTACAAGGATAAAGGATTTACCATCGTTGGAGTTGCAAGCGAATTGGAAAGCGAAGATATGAGGCTTGCAGTGGAGAAGGACGGTTACCCGTGGCTTAACCTGTTGGCACTGCGTGGCGTGGAAAATATTTGGGAACGTTATGGTATCAGAGGTGCCGGAGAGGTGTTTCTTGTTGACAGAGACGGAACCATTCTCGCCATAGGCATTACCGCAGAGGAAATTGAAAGGATATTAAAGGAGAATTTGTGAATTGTAACTCTAAAATAACATACTTGAAATTTTTATTTATATCATCTATCGGCTAAATTTGTGTTGGGAAGAAAACAAACCTTCTTGCCAATCGTTTGTATAGTACTTAGTGTTATATAGTAAAAGCTGACAGTTATGAATATATCAGAAATTAAAGGTAGAGAAATATTGGACTCGCGTGGAAATCCAACAATAGAGGCTGAGGTTATATTGGAAAATGGTGTGATGGGGCGTGCTTCTGTTCCATCGGGAGCATCCACCGGTGAAAATGAGGCATTGGAATTGCGTGATGAAGATGAACGTCGCTATAATGGCAAGGGAGTATCAAAGGCTGTGACAAATATCAACGAACGAATAGCCCCTGTGTTGCGCGGATGTAATGTGTATGACCAACGAGGCTTGGACCGAATGATGCTTGAACTTGATGGTACACTCACAAAATGTAATCTTGGAGCCAATGCCATATTGGGAGTCTCATTGGCTATTGCACGAGCAGCGGCAAAGGCGTGCGGTATGCCTCTGTATCGTTATATCGGTGGTGTCAATGCACACGTGTTGCCTGTTCCCATGATGAACCTGCTCAATGGAGGACGTCACTCTGATGCTCCTATTGCTTTTCAGGAGTTTATGATACGTCCGATAGGTGCAGGCAGCATACGTCAAGCTGTGCGGATGGGTGCAGAAGTCTTCTCTGCTTTGAAGAGCGTGTTGAAGAAAAACGGTTATGGCACAGGGGTTGGCGATGAAGGCGGTTTTGCTCCGGCGCTCAATGGCACGGAGGAGGCTTTGGATATATTGGTTCAGGCGATTAAGGCTGCCGGATATACCCCGGGAACAGATATTACATTGGCTCTTGATTGTGCGGCATCCGAATACCATCGCGACGGAGTGTATGACTATACGCTTTTTGAGGGTTCTAAGGGAAAAAAACTTACATCCGCAGAGCAGGTCGATTATCTGGAACGTCTCATCGAAAGATATCCAATCGACTCAATTGAAGATGGCATGGGTGAGAATGATTGGGAAGGTTGGAGCATGCTCACCGAGCGTATCGGCAGCCGTTGCCAGCTTGTGGGTGATGACCTTTTTGTTACCAATGTCAAATACCTTGGCAAAGGTATTGAACTTAATTGCGCCAATAGCGTGTTGGTAAAGGTTAACCAGATAGGAACACTTACCGAAACTCTCGATACAATAGAAATGGCACGTCGTAATGGCTATACAACCATAATCAGCCACCGTTCCGGTGAAACTGAAGATACAACAATCGCTGATATTGCTGTGGCAGTAAATGCAGGACAGATAAAGACCGGTTCAATGAGCCGCAGCGACCGCACTGCTAAGTATAATCAATTGATACGCATTGAAGAGGAGTTGGGAGATACAGCACAATATGGAGTGTAGTTCTGAATTATACAGCAAAAAGCGGTGAGTTCTGGCGAACTCACCGCTTTTTGCTGTATAATTCAGGATTTACTTAATCAGTACCTTATTGCCGTTTACAATGTATATTCCTTTGGTTGGAACTTCCACTTTTCGACCTTGCAGGTCGTAAATGGTTTCCACATTGTCGTTCTCACATTCAACATCTTCAATGCCTGTTTCTACCTGTACATTTGATTTTTCGAATGTCCATACGCTACCGCCCCAAGTATAAGGCTTTGTAAGCAAGTAGCCCCAAGCATCCGGGTTGGTGTACCATGCTGAATCACCGTTTCCGCTTACAATGGCTATACCTTTATTGCCTGTATCGGTTGTTGTCTCTTTGAGTGTCCATGCGTAATCTCTGCCCACATATACAGTCTGGTCATTGGCATTGCTGTTGATATATGCGCACATGCCGTTTGCCTTGTTGTAAACATATACTGTACCGTCAATGTTCTTTACAAAGCTCCATAGGTAATTGTCGCCAGTGCCTTTCGCCTTTGGCTCAACCTGATTGTTGTTTGTGTTCAATGCCGCGTATTTGTCGGTGAAGTATCCGTTGCGGATGTAGTAATATACTGTTGTGTCGAGTGCGTCAGCCAATGATGTGCGTGGCATCATCTGGAACTGATTGTAGAGTGCTACGTATGCATTGTACTGCTGTTCGGTAACTGCGCCTGCTGCAACGGCATCACTTGCCGGTGTAATTACATTGTTCTGCAAGTAATCGAGTGCCTCCTGTGTTGCTTCACCCATCTTGCCTGGATTTGCCTTGATGATGATAAGTTCGCACTTCTTTACAAGTCCTGCGAGCTGTGCAGTGAAGTCTGTTACCTCAACAATTTTCCATGTACCGTTGTAGCAGAGTGCTGCATTGTCTTTTGCATATACATCGCCTGTGATTTGTGCGCTCAAACGTTTTACGCTGCCGGTCTCTGTTGCGCTGTAACCGCTGATGGCAGAAATTGTAACAACCCCCGGGATATATGTGAAGTCGCCGGTAGCAACGGTTGCCTTGTCTATTCTCACTGGTGTACCTGCCTCTTCCAATGTTACAGGCTGGTTGTATGCAGCCATCTTGATTGCCTTGCCGTTGTAGAGGTTCTTCATAACGTAACCGCCATCGGTTGCAACAAACTGCCATAGCTCCTCAGGCTCGGTCTGTGGAGTGTAGTGGAAACGTACACCGTTGTTCTTTACGTACATTGTAGAACCTTCGTACTGCTGACGGAAGTATGTACAAGCTGAAACAATCTGATATGTCTTGCCTGCCTGGGGCTGTGTGATGGCTGCGTTCTTGTAGTTGGCGATTGCCTGCTGGATAGCTGCTGTGTCGCCGCCATCGAGTGCTGCCTGCAAAGCATCGTAAACCTCAGTTGCTGGGTAGCCTACGCCACCGCGGATGCTCTTTTCAAGAATATCTTCAGCCTCGATGATTGCGCTCTCTTCGGCAGTGTATTCAGTTGGCTCGATGAAGTATTTTGCATAAGTGTAGTCGAGAAGTTCGAAAATTTCGTCGTGGCTCTGCAAACGCTTGTAGAATGATAGCCAGTTCTTTTGGTTATTTGGCAACCAACCGATTTCTGACAATGCAAGCATACGTGGCAACAACTGGTATTCAACCTCGTCGATGTCGTTTGTTGTCTCGGTCCACATGTTACCCTGAACACCCAAAGCAAAATCCTCTTTGCCACTGAGTGCGCCGAGTGGGTTAAGGCTGTATATCTCATCGAGTGTGTTCACACCCCAACCGCCGTTGTATGGCTCATCTACAGGGCGTTGGTTGTCCTGTGCCTGCTGGAAGTCGAGGTAAAGATGGCTGTAAGGAACAATAATTGACTTCATGCCTCTATTTGCAGCTTCGCTACTATAGTTAAGGCTGTTCCATGCCATGATAACAGGCTTTGTCTTGTTGTTGTCGTTCCAGTTCTTAAGCAACTCGTCCCAAACAACAATATCCTTGCCATGCTCCTCTTTCAGGAAAATACCAAGTTCCTCAACCAACCACGACTGCAATTGGTGTACGCCGTTAAGACCAAGTTTCTTTACAAGGTCAAGACACTGCTGGTTATTTGCCCACTGCTCTGTAGGACACTCGTCACCACCGATGTGAACATAGTCGTATGGGAATGTCTCGGCAATATGACCAAGAACGCACTTCAAGAATTTGATAACATCTTCGTTACCGATGTTGAGTACGTCATGTGAGATACCGCCATCGACGCGTACTTCATACTCCTTGGTTGGGTCACAACTGAACTCAGGATATGATGCCACTGCTGCAACCATGTGACCGGGAAGGTCAATCTCCGGGATAATCTCTATGTTGCGTGCCTTTGCGTAATCGACAATCTCTTTGAGGTCGTCGAGTGTGTAGTACATGCCACGACCATACTCTGTGTCGTCGTAGAAGTTCTGTCCGTCGGCATTGCTGAACGATGCCTTGCGGATGGCACCCACCTCTGTGAGCTTTGGATATTCGGGGATTTCAACGCGCCAGCCCTGGTCGTCTGTCAAGTGCCAGTGGAAACGGTTCATCTTGTAGAGTACCATGATGTCGAGCACCTTCTTTACCTCGTCCTTGTTAAAGAAGTGGCGTGCGATGTCGAGCATATAACCGCGGTGTCCCAACAATGGCTTGTCGTTGATTTCTACAGCTGGAATTGTCCATTCTACGTTATTCTGAAACTCATTTGCGAAGTATTCGCGTGGAAGCAACTGCATGAGTGTCTGCAAACCGTAGAGCCAGCCACCGAACTCAGAAGCCTTGATTTCAATGCGTTTTTCGCTTGTTGTCAATGTATAGCCTTCAGCAGGAAGTGTTTCGTCTATACCGAACCATATTTCGCCGTCATTTGCAGTTTCGCCAGCCTCTTTTACAGTAAGGTTTATTCCGGCTGATGTATTGAGCTGTGTTGCGAATCTTTCAATGTGCTCTTTTATGTGTCCGTTCTGGTAGGCGATGGCATTGAAGTTACTCAAAACAATAACCTCTTCACCGACAGTCATTTGCTGTGGTTGTGGAATTATTGATATTTTTCCCAAATTCTCAATGGTTGTTGCCTCAATGAACTGTACAGGGTTGTTCTGGTCGTTGTTTGCGTCCCAAAGACCTACACCGCGGTTTTCTGCCGGACCACCCCAAAGGTTCATGGAGATGCCGCTGTTGCCCTTTGGCTGAATCTCAAAACCTCCGGCATAGTTGCTGTTTTTAGTAGCGTTGATAAAGAATTTGCTTACACCGCTTGCTGTTGTTCCTGCATTTACCATTTGGTTTTTTAATGCAGAATTTACATAAAGGATGTAATTCTTTTTGTTGGTGAATGTGTAACCGTCGGTGGAATTACCTGTGATTTTCCACACTTGTGCGTCATCTCCCGATACAGCTGTAGTGGTAATCTCGCCTGTTGCAGAGGCTGTGAATGCGTTGCCACCATTCATGAACTGTATGAGATACCATTTTTCCTCGCCATCGGTGCTGATGGTTGGAAATCCTTGTGAAAATGCGTAGGCAAAACTCATGGTAATGCTCAGCATTGCAAGTAGAAATCTTCTCATTTTGTTTAAATTTTTAGGTTAATTATATGAAATTTACTTATTTGCGTAATGTGTGTAAGTATAATTTGCACTATCTACAAAGATATAATAAAGTATTAATATTTTTTAATAATGTGTTGTTTTTATTTGTTTGTGAATGAAAATACATTTTTATTGCATAAAAACATATTTTTGAATAAAAAGTTGATAATTGTTGTAAATGTGCTTTTATTTTGATTATCTTCGCATATTGAAAGAAAAAGAGGTTTGGACGTTGCTTTTTGAAATGTCTATTGTTTTATTGAGTGACACTTTGTTAATTGGTGGTTTGTTGAGTAAAAATTTATAAAAATACGATGAGTTATAGTTCGATAAATGTGATGTTTGCTCAGAAGGAACATGTTAAATATGCAGAATACATCTGCAATCTTATATATGAGTCGGCTTTGCAACGTGGTACAGGTATTGCAAAGCGTTCCAATGAATACATATCGGCTAAGATAGCCGGTGGTAAGGCTGTTGTGGCATTGGACGGTGACAAGCTGGTGGGTTTCAGTTATATTGAATGCTGGAGTCATGGCGATTATGTGGCTACGTCGGGTCTTATAGTTGACCCCGAATACAGGAATTTGGGATTGGCAGCGCGTATAAAAGAGAAAACTTTTGAGCTTGCGCGTCTGCGTTTCCCCTTTGCGAAATTGTTCAGTATAACAACGTCGTTGCCTGTCATGAAACTGAATTCACGTCTTGGCTACAAGCCTGTTACCTTTTCGGAACTGACTGATGACGAGGAGTTCTGGGCAGGTTGTCAAGGGTGTTGCAACTATGATATTCTGCAGCGTAACAATCGTCGTATGTGTTTGTGTACGGGTATGTTGTACGATCCGCAGCAGCCATTGAAAAAACAGTCGGCTTTCTCTCCTTACTGGATGATGCTGAAGAATAGGATATGCAAGATTTTTCACTTGAAATAATTTATTAAATATACGGAACAATGGAAAAGAAAAAGGTTGTTTTGGCATTCAGCGGCGGTCTTGATACATCGTTTGCCGTAAAGTATCTTGCCGATGAACTGGGCTATGAAGTGCATACAGCAATAGCCAATACAGGCGGTTTTTCTGCCGATGAACTTGCTTCGATAGAGGAGCGTGCATATCGTCTCGGGGCAAAATCGCATGCTTCGCTTGATATAACGCAGGAGTATTACTCCAAGAGTATAAGATATATGGTATTCGGCAATGTGTTGCGTAACGGTACTTATCCTATCTCTGTTTCATCGGAACGTATATTTCAGGCTATCGCAATTATAGAATATGCAAAGAAAATAGGTGCCGATTGTGTCGCTCACGGTTCCACCGGCGCAGGAAACGACCAGGTGCGCTTTGACCTTACGTTCCAGGTGCTTGCACCTGAAATTGAGATAATCACACCCACCCGTGACATGGTTCTTACACGTGAATATGAGATAAACTATCTTAAAGAGCATGGCTATGTTGCAGATTTTACAAAAATGGAGTACTCTATAAACAAAGGTTTGTGGGGTACGAGTATCGGCGGTAAGGAGACTTTGCATTCTGAACAGACTTTGCCTGAAAGTGCTTATCCGAGTCAGGTGACAGCAATGGGCGAAGAGCTTCTCAAGATTACATTCGTGAAGGGTGAAATTGACGCTGTCAATGGAGAAAAGTTTAAGGATAAGGTTGCCGCAATACGTTGTATCGAGGAAATAGGTGCCAAATATGGTATCGGACGTGATATGCACATAGGTGATACCATTATAGGTATAAAGGGTCGTGTCGGCTTCGAAGCCGCTGCTCCAATGCTTATCATTGCCGCACATAAAATGTTGGAAAAGCATACTTTGACCAAATGGCAACTCTATTGGAAAGAGCAGATTGGCACATGGTATGGTATGTTCTTGCACGAAGCCCAATATCTCGACCCTGTAATGCGGGACCTTGAGGCGTTTCTTGAGAGTACACAGGCTAATGTAAACGGAACTGTCGAGCTGATTCTCCGTCCATATAGCTATACTTTGGTAGGTGTGGATTCTTCATATGACCTTATGAAAACCGATTTTGGCGAATATGGCGAAGTGAACAGGGCATGGACTGCCGATGACGTGAAGGGATTTACAAAAATCATGAGCAACCAGATAAAGATTTATCACAACGTACAAAAACGTAATAATAAATGATGATAAGGGTTGGTATAATAGGTGGCGCAGGTTATACGGCGGGTGAGTTGATACGCTTGCTTATAAACCACCCAAAGGTGGAGATTGCGTTTGTACATTCAACGAGCAATGCAGGAAATCATATATGTGATGTCCACGACGGCTTGTGGGGTGAAACCGACTTGCATTTCAGTGCCGATTACGACCTGAATGCAGTTGACGTTCTCTTCCTGTGCTCGGCACACGGCATGAGCCGTAAGTTCTGGGAAGAGAACAGTATGCCACAGAGTCTCAAGGTTATTGACTTGGCGCAGGACTATCGCGATGAATCGGATGGTTATGTATATGGTTTGCCCGAGGTGAACAGGCAACGTATTGCCAATGCTGTGCGTGTGGCAAACCCGGGCTGTTTCGCAACTGCCATACAGTTGGCTCTGTTGCCTTTGGCTGCTAACGGAGAATTGAAGAACGAGGTACACATCACTGCTGTTACGGGCTCTACCGGTGCCGGTGTCAAGCCTTCGGCTACAACACATTTCAGCTGGCGTAATAATAATATTTCGGTATATAAAGCTTTTGAACATCAGCATCTGCTTGAAATAGGTCGTACGTTGCACGGCTTGCAGCCTTCGTTCGACAAGGATATAAACTTTGTTCCCATGCGCGGTGATTTCTCACGTGGCATATTGGCATCCGTTTATACGGAAACTTCTCTATCGGCAGAGGAGGCTTGCACTTTGTATAACGATTTTTACAAAGATGCCGCGTTTACCTTTGTTGCCGGCAAGAATGTCGATTTAAAACAGGTGACAAATACAAACAAGGCTTTGCTGTGGTTGGAAAAGCATGGCAATAAACTGATGATTATATCTGTCATTGACAATCTTCTGAAAGGTGCGTCGGGGCAGGCTGTACAGAATATGAATATAATGTTCGGCTTCGATGAGCGCGAAGGTCTGTGCTTGAAGCCGGTCGTCTTTTAAACGAATGAATAATGAATCTTTTTGATGTATATCCGCTTTATCCCATAGAGCCTGTTCGTGGCAAAGGTAATTATGTATATGATGCCGAGGGACAGGAGTATCTTGACCTTTATGGCGGGCATGCCGTAATATCGATAGGACATGCCCATCCGCATTATGTCGATGCCATTGCAAAGCAGGCTGCCTCTTTGGGGTTCTACTCAAACTCGGTCGAGAATTCATTGCAGAGAGAATTTGCTTCGCGCTTGGGCAAGGCGTGCGGATATGAGGATTATAGTCTTTTCCTGTGCAATTCGGGTGCCGAGGCAAATGAGAATGCAATAAAGTTGGCTTCATACCATTCGGGAAAAAAGAAAGTACTTGCCTTTTCGCATGCTTTTCATGGGCGTACATCGGGAACTGTAGCCATAACGGACAACCCTAAAATAGTATCTCCGTTCAATGTTACCGATAATGTGGAGTTTGCGCGTTTCAATGACTTGCAAGATGCTGAGGATAAACTGAAAAAAGGAGATTTCTGTGCTGTTATTGTTGAGGGTATCCAGGGCGTTGCCGGAATACAAATGCCGACTGAGGGCTTCTTGCGTGGCTTGCGTGAACTGGCTACAGAATATAGAGTGTCGCTTATTCTTGATGAAATACAGTCGGGATATGGCAGAAGCGGAAAATTCTTCGCACATCAGTGGGCGGGGATACGTCCTGATATCATTACTGTAGCAAAGGGTATAGCAAACGGTTTTCCCATGGGTGGAGTGCTTATATCTCCGGATTTCAAGCCATGGCATGGAATGCTGGGTACAACATTCGGCGGTAATCACCTTGCTTGTGCCGCGGCATTGGCTGTGCTTGATGTCATAGAGAAAGAGAAACTTATTGAGAATGCAAATAAGGTGGGCGGATATATACTTTCGGAGCTTGCGCAAATAGATGGCTTGAAAGAGGTTCGTGGTAAAGGGCTTATGATTGGCATTGAACTTGACAAGCCTGTTGGTGAGTTGCGTCGTCGTTTGCTTTTTGAGAAACATATATTTACAGGCGGTGCTGGTGTTTCAACACTGCGTCTGTTGCCGGCTTTGAGTATCGGGCGTAAAGAGGCTGATTGTTTCCTCAAGGCATTCAAGGAATTGATAAACGAATAGTATTTGTGATATGAAAAAGTTTACATGTGTTGAGGATATCGGTGATTTGCGTGTTGCAGTTGCTGAGGCTATGGAGATAAAACGCAACCGTTATGCCTTTACCGAATTGGGAAAGAACCGTACTTTATTGATGATTTTCTTTAATTCGAGCTTGCGTACCCGTTTGAGTACTCAAAAAGCGGCTATGAACCTGGGCATGAATGTTATGGTGCTCGACGTTAATCAGGGAGCATGGAAACTCGAAACGGAGCGCGGTGTTGTAATGGACGGTGACAAGGCTGAACATCTGCTTGAAGCAATTCCGGTAATGGCATCGTACTGCGATGTTATAGGTGTACGTTCGTTTGCCCGGCTAATGGATAAAACCGAAGATTACGAGGAACGTATAATTGAGCAGTTTATCCTTTATTCGGGTCGTCCTGTCTTCAGTATGGAGGCGGCAACACGTCATCCTTTGCAGAGTTTTGCCGACCTTATTACCCTTGAGGAGTATAAGAAGAAGGAGCGTCCCAAAGTGGTACTTACCTGGGCACCTCATCCTAAGGCTCTGCCACAGGCTGTGCCGAATTCATTTGCGGAATGGATGAATGCTGCGGATTATGAGTTTGTGATAACACATCCCAAAGGGTATGAACTTGCTCCTGAGTTTGTGGGTAATGCAAAGGTTGAATATGACCAGCGCAAGGCTTTTGAGGGGGCGGATTTCATTTATGCAAAGAACTGGTCGGCATACGCTGACCCTGACTACGGCAAGGTGCTATCAACCGACCTTGATTGGACAATCGATACTGAAAAAATGGCTTTGACAAACAACGCTTACTTTATGCACTGCTTGCCTGTACGCCGTAATATGATTGTTACCGATGAGGTGATAGAGTCGCCACAAAGCCTTGTCATACGCGAGGCAGAGAACCGCGAAATATCGGCACAGGTGGTTCTTAAACGTATTTTGGAAAATTTGAAATAAATATGAGCGATGTAAAGCGGATAAATGTAGTTAAGATTGGTGGTAATGTCATAGATAATCCCGAAGCCTTGGAGCGTTTTGTCTGTGATTTTGCCAAAATGTCTGCACCTAAGATACTTATTCACGGTGGTGGCAAGCTGGCTACACGTTTAAGCGAGAAACTTGAAATACCTACGCGGATGATTGAGGGTCGCCGTGTTACCGACAGCGAAACTTTGGACATTGTGACAATGGTATATGCCGGTTTGGTGAATAAGCAGATTGTTGCAAAATTACAGGCTGTCGGGTGTAATGCCATCGGGCTGTCGGGTGCAGACGCAAATAGTGTTCCTGCAGTGAGACGTTCACCCGTTCCTGTCGATTTTGGCTTTGTCGGTGACATCGATGCCACGAAAATCAATACCGGTTTTATTGCTGCATTGCTTAATGCCGGTATCACTCCTGTCTTCTGTGCAATTACGCACGATGCCAAAGGCTCATTGCTGAACAGTAATGCCGATAGTGTGGCTTCGTCAGTAGCAGTGGCTTCCACAGCAATAGCTCCTGTATATATGCACTTCTGTTTTGAAAAGATCGGGGTGATGCGTGACGTGGATGATGAAACTTCGCTCATAAGAGAAATATTGCCGAAGACCTACATCAGATTGCGTGATGCAGGTGTTGTAAGCAAGGGTATGATACCCAAGATTGACAATGCTTTCTCTGCTGTAGAAGCCGGTGTGAAAAGTGTCATCATAAAGCACTCCGACAATTTGCTTTCTGATATTGGAACAGTAATAAGACTATGATATAATATGACAGCACACGATGCCTTTCTTTTGCTTGACAAGTTTATTGCAACTCCTTCGCACTCGCGTGAGGAAAATGCTGTAGCGGATATCCTTGAGGCTTTTTTGCGTGATAAGGGTATTGACGTGCAACGCATATACAATAATGTGTGGGCAAAGAATGCGAATTTTGATTTCCGAAAGCCCACTTTGCTGCTGAATTCGCATCACGATACAGTAAAGCCCTCTTTGGCATATACTGTTGACCCATATAAACCTCTGCATGCCGATGGTAAGATTTTCGGTCTTGGCAGCAACGATGCCGGGGCGTCGCTTGTGGCATTGACGGCTGCATTCTGCAATAATTATTATTCCGAGCTGTCTTATAATTTGGTTCTTGCGCTTACAGCCGAAGAGGAGGTTATGGGTGAGAAGGGCATGCGTGCCATGTTGCCTGAATTCGAGCGTTTGGGTATCAAAATAGATATGGCTCTTGTAGGCGAGCCTACAGGAATGGATGCGGCTGTGGGAGAACGCGGATTGCTGGTGTTTGATGCCACTGTGCATGGAGTGCGCGGACATGCCGCACGCAATGAGGGCGAGAATGCTCTTTATAAGGCAATAGAGGATATTGAACGTCTGCGTAACTATCGTTTTGAACGCTGTTCGGAGCTTTTGGGTGACATTAATATTGCCGTTACAATGATTTCGGCTGGTCTCCAGCACAATGTGGTTCCCGATGAGTGTAAATTTGTGGTGGATGTGAGAACCACCGACGCATACACCAATGAAGAGACTGTGGAACTATTGCAATCGGTTGTCGAGTGTGAAATGGTACCTCGCTCAACACGTGTAAGAGCTTCGGCGATAGGCAGCGAGCATCCTTTGGTGAAAGCGGCAGTGGCAATGGGGCGTGCAACATTCGTTTCTCCAACTACATCAGATATGGCATTGATGCCGTTCCCGTCGTTGAAGATGGGTGTAGGGGAGTCTGCACGTTCGCATTCGGCAGATGAATTCGTATTTGAAAGTGAGATAGTGGAGGGTGTTGCTCTCTATAATATATTTATAAATGAATTGAACAAACTTATATAACGGACTATGAAACTGTGGAGCAAGGGTTTTGAACCTGATAAAATGATTGAGGAATTTACTGTCGGCAGTGACCGTGAGTTGGATTTGAGACTTGCCAAATATGATATCGAAGGCTCAATGGCTCACATCCGTATGTTGGAGAGCATAGGACTGTTGAATGCCGATGATTTGAAAATATTGCTCGAGGCATTGGAGGAGATTAAGGCTACTGCTGAAAGTGGTGAGTTTGTTATAGAAGAGGGCATAGAGGATGTGCATTCGCAGGTGGAGCTTTTGCTTATACGCAAGTTGGGAGATGTGGGCAAGAAGATACATTCGGGACGTTCGCGCAACGACCAGGTGCTTGTTGATTTGAAACTCTTTTTGCGTGATGAGCTAAAGAATATATCGTCTCATGTGGTTACTCTGTTTGAGCGTCTGCAAAAGTTGAGTGATGAGCATGCAGGTGTGCTTATGCCCGGATATACTCATCTGCAGGTAGCAATGCCATCGTCGTTCGGTTTATGGTTCGGAGCTTACGCAGAATCATTGGTGGATGATATGCAACTGGTGCTTGCTGCATATAAGGTGGCAAATCAGAATCCCCTCGGCTCGGCTGCCGGTTACGGCTCGTCGTTCCCCTTGAATCGCAGGATGACAACTGAATTGCTGAATTTCGGCAATCTTCACTTCAATGCCGTCGCGGCGCAAATGAGTCGTGGAAAAACTGAACGTGCTGTTGCATATGCAATAGCCGCGCTGGCATCTACATTGGGTAAATTGGCTATGGATGTATGCCTGTTCATGTGTCAGAACTTTGGCTTTATAACCTTTCCTGACGAACTGACAACCGGTTCGAGCATAATGCCGCATAAAAAGAACCCTGATGTGTTTGAAATAATGCGTGGAAAATGCAATCGTCTGCAGTCGGTACCCAACGAGATTGCTCTGCTCACTGCAA
This sequence comes from Bacteroidaceae bacterium, assembly GCA_017631585.1. GTDB lineage: Bacteria > Bacteroidota > Bacteroidia > Bacteroidales > Bacteroidaceae > HGM04593. Next base: position 5,506 of record JAGBSZ010000206.1, on the reverse strand, counting down.
ATCTGCCTTTGGGTTATCATCGCGATTTGCAGTTGTTGAAGGATATAATATTCCCTGCTACAACCGAAATATGCTCTTGTTTTGATATGTGCGACTTTATGTTGCAGAACATCCGCATCAATACAGATATCCTGTCGGACAGCAAATATGATTATCTTTTCACTGTTGAGGATGTTAACCGTCTTGCTCTTTCCGGTAAGCCTTTCCGCGATGCTTACCGTGAGGTAGGTATGCAGGTACAACGTGGCGAATACAAACCAACCAAAGAGGTTCATCACACCCATGAAGGCAGTATCGGTAATCTGTGCAACGGAGATATTGCAGAGAAGATGCGTGAAGTGGTGGAGCAGATGAAGTGAGTACCATTATCAATTCTGTAGTATAAAGTGACTTTTACACTCTCTGTTTGTCCGGAATGTAGAAGTTGCTTTTTCTTTTTCATCTTTTTTTACTATCTTCGCCACGAAGAATTTGATTGACTGAATGAATCGCAATATAATCATATCGTTGGCTGTCTCATTGTTTGTCGTTGTCTGCATGTTCTTTGCATGTTCGGGCAAGGGCGATGAACATATCGTTGAGCCGGTGGCAAAGGTATCATCAAAGCCGAATAAAATCATTTATTGGAACTGCAACCGCGAGTTCAATGATATGAACGACACGCATCTGAAGGCTGCGAAAAAGATTGGTATCAATCCTCTCGATTCAAAAGAGGATGTACTTGAGGCTTCAAAAAAACTGTATATGATTGGCGGTCCTTTGCGCTTTGGTGAGCCATACGTTGTTGACAAGCTTACACACTCATCGCCTTTTCTTGTAAAGGAGGCTGTCGATTTGTTGCATGACATAGGTCAGGCGTTCCAGGATTCATTAAAGAACAAGCATTTGGCTCCTTACAGCATACTTGTTTCATCGGTACTTCGCACAGATAATGACGTGAAGAATCTTTCGAAACGTAATATCAACGCTTCCCAACGTTCGGTGCATTGCTACGGAACAACGTTTGACATTTCATATAAAAGATTTGTGAAGCACGACGATGAGGGTGAAGATGCCAAGCAGGTGCATCTTAAGGCTGTTCTTGCCGAAGTGCTGCGTGACCTTAAAAAACAGGGGCGTTGCTATGTGAAACACGAAGTCAAACAGGCTTGTTTCCATATAACCGCGAGATGATGCCTTAAATTTGTAACAATATAACCAAACTTATACTGACTATGAAAAAAACTATTCTTGTCTTTTTGCTTGCTGTAGCTTTTGTTTTGGGTGGCTGTGGCAGGAAACCTCATACATTTGAGATAAAGGATGGAAAATTCCTGTATGACGGCGAAAAAGTACAACTTATTTGCGGTGAGATGCACTATCCGCGCATCCCTGTGGAGTATTGGCGCGACCGTATGCAACGTGCCAAGGCTATGGGCTTGAATACTGTGTCGGCGTATGTGTTCTGGGCTATCCATGAGCCACAGCCGGGAGAATTCAACTTTGAAGGACAGGCTGACATTGCCCGTTTCGTGGAGATTGCTCAGGAGGAGGGATTGTTTGTGCTTCTCCGTCCGGGTCCTTATGTATGCGCAGAGTTTGATTTCGGAGGTTATCCCTATTGGTTGCAAAAGGATAGTTCAATGGTGTGGCGTAGCGACAACCCGGCATTCCTTGCGGCATGTGAACGCTACCTTAATGCGTTGGGAAAAGAACTTGCGCCGCACACTGTTACCAATGGCGGTAATATTATAATGGTGCAGGTTGAAAATGAATATGGCTCATACAGCAACGACAAAGTATATCTTGGCAAGATTGCCGAAATGATAAAGAATGCCGGTTTTAATGTTCCACTTATGACATGTGACGGTTCGGGACAGATGCCTAACGGATATATTCCGGGAATTCTTCCCACTGTCAACGGTGCTGTGGGCGAGGATATCATGACCTCTATCGACCGTTTCTATCCCGGTGGTCCCTATTTTGTTGCTGAGTTCTATCCTGCGTGGTTCGATGTTTGGGGATTGCCTCATTCGGGTGTCGATTACAAAGGTCCTGCCGAGCAACTCGACTGGATGCTCAGCCACGATGTATCGGTGAGCATTTATATGTTCCATGGCGGAACAAACTTCCATTATACCAACGGTGCAAACACCAATAACGGCTCGTATGAGCCACAGCCAACAAGCTACGATTATGATGCTCCGCTTGGCGAGTATGGTAATGCTTATCCCAAATACCATGCATTCCGCGAAGTTATTCAAAAGAACCTTCCTGAGGGTGTAACATTGCCTCCTGTTCCTGCAGATAACCCTACTACAACATTTGCTGAGGTTGAACTTACAGAGTGGGCACCGCTTTCTGTTGCTTATGGCGAGAGAGTGGAGTCGGAAAAGACCTTGACAATGGAGGATATGAATCAGGATTATGGATACATACATTACGAGACAGTCATTCCTTCCCCTGTAAAGGGCAAGTTGCTTGTAGAGGAACTGCGCGACTATGCCGTAGTGGTGCTTAACGGAAAGGTTGTTGGCAGTCTCGACCGCCGTTACCGCAAGAATGCAATAAATATTGAGGTTACAGAGCCTAATTCGGTACTTGAGATACTTGTAGAGAACGGTGGACGTGTGAACTACGGCAAAGACCTTGTAAATAACCTTAAAGGTATAACAAAGTGTGTTACTCTCGACGGCAAGGAACTTACCGGTTGGACAATCACTTCATTGCCACTGCACCGTGCCAATGTCAAGAAATTCAAGTTCCCCAAGACAGAATATAATGGTAACTTGCCTGGCTTCTATCGCGGTACGATAAATATCGATAAGGTAGGAGATACATTCATTGATATGACCGGATGGGGTAAAGGTGCTGTTTGGGTAAACGGCAAGTCGCTCGGAAAGTTCTGGGGCATAGGTCCTCAGCAGACAATGTATCTGCCTGCTCCATGGATTAAGAAAGGCAAGAATGAGATTGTTGTCTTTGAGATGGAATCCACCGGTAAACGTACTCTGCATGGCGTTGACAAACCGATATTGAATACCCTTGGTGCAGACAAGAATTCATTCAAGGTGGCACGCGAATATAACCGTGTACCTGTGCTTGATGAGTATGACGGTGTATTCGAGGGTAGGGTACAGAAGAAGAATGGTTGGCAGGAGTTCATGTTTGACGGTATGAAGACGCTTCGTCACCTGTGTATAGATATTCAGAGTACATACGACGGAAAGAACTCTTCAATTGCAGAAATAGAATTGCTCGACGACTGGGGCAATGTAATAGGCAAGAGAAAGTGGAATATCGTACATACAAACACTGAAACACCTGGTGATGGTGTTGCTGAAAAGATGATTGACGGCGATGAGGCTACAGCATGGCATTCGGCAAAAGAGAATGCAAAGGAGATGCCACACCAGATTATAGTCGATTTGGGAAATATACGCACTGTAAAGGGATTCCGTATCTTTGTAAGTGACAAGGATAATGGCTGTATAAAGGATTTCCGACTGTATGGTCGTCCACAATTCTTCCTTTACGAATAATATTTCATATATATACAAAAAAACTGATGGCGACTGTTAAAGTCGCCATCAGTTTTTTTTGTATTAGTTGAATAACTCGTCCCTTTGCAGGTATGCGATTATCTCGCCTCGGTTTACTCTGTCGCCTTGCTTTGCACAGATTTCAACTACGCGTCCTCCTAATCCTGTTGCAACGGGTTGCAGTTCTCCCCACGGAGTGATTATCGTGCAGAACATTTCATCTGCAGCGTAATGTCTGCCGATTGCCGGAGCCAATGATTCGCCTTCTGCTACAACCTCCCATATAATCTGTCCTTTCTCCGGAGCAACAATAGGGTCTGCTTTTGCGTGCTTGATGGCTTTGATATCTTCAATGCTTACGCCTTTGCTTGCCATCTCACTCTCTTTTGCCTTTTCAATATCCGCAAGGAAACGCTCTTTTGCCACTCCGCTTCTGTAGTCGCGATATTGGCGTTCGTGCATGGCAAATTCCCAAAGTTCCTCGTCGTCGGCACCTCTGTCCCATCCAAGCTCTTCCATCTCCTTGATATATTTGTCGAGGGTATCGGGGTAGAAGCTTTGTGGGTCGGCATCGGTGAATTCAAAGCCTTTCTCTTTTGCAAGCTCTTTTATTTCGGGTGCCACTTCGCCCGGCAGGCGACCGCTCTTGCCCAGAATCATTCCCCACATGCTTTCGTCCATACGGCTGAAACGTGGCTCATCCTGTGCGCGTGACAGCAGATTCATCAAGGCTATGTTCTTTACATATTGGCTGAATGGTGTCACCAGTGGAGGATAGCCTACGCGTGGCCATACGTATGCCACTTCGTTGAACAGTTCAACCATCAGTTCATCGAGTGTATATGTGGGTTTTCCTTTGCTCTGTAATATTCCGTTGATGCCTTTATGTACTCCTGCAAGGTCGGACATCATAGAACCCATCATACCGCCGGGGAGTCCGCTTGTCAGCAGTAGTGAGCTCATCAACTTGTTGTTGTTGTCCATGAATACTCCCATCCAATCGTCGATAAATTCCTGGGTTAGACTGCGCACCTTCATGTATGCATTCATATTAATCTCGGGAACTTTGAATCCGGCATCCTTGAGCATTGCCTGCACGCTTATCACATCGGGGTGAACTTTTCCCCATGAAAGTGGCTCTACAGCTGTGTCAATGATGTCGCATCCATTCTTGCACACTTCGAGTATTGATGCCATGGATAGTCCGGGACCGCTGTGACCATGGTACTGTATTATTATTTCCGGATGGTTCTCCTTTATAGCTTTCACAAGTCTGCCAAGGAAGTCGGGACGTCCTATTCCTGCCATGTCTTTAAGACATATCTCTTTAGCTCCTGCTTCAATCAGTTCTTCAGCTATTTGTGTATAATATTCAACGGTATGTATCGGTGATGATGTTATACATAATGTAGCCTGTGGAATCATGCCGGCTTCGAGTGCATATTTTATTGACGGGATGATGTTGCGTGTGTCGTTAAGACCGCAGAATATTCTTGTGATATCCACTCCCTGTGCTTTCTTTACCTTGTACATCAGTTTACGTACGTCTGCCGGAACCGGGAACATTCTTAGGGCGTTCAATGCTCTGTCGAGCATATGTGTCTGTATGCCGGCATCATTGAATGGCTTGGTGAAACGTCGCACCGCATTGTTGGGATTTTCTCCAGCCATCAAATTTACCTGTTCAAATGCTCCTCCGTTTGTTTCAACGCGCGAAAAGCAACCCATTTCTATTATAGCCGGTGCTACTTTTTCAAGCTGGTCGGCAAGTGGTTGGAACTTTCCCGATGATTGGAACATGTCGCGATAGACCAAACTGAATTTAATCTCCTTTTTCATGATCGTCTTGTTATATTATGGTTGTAGTTTTTTGTTTTTATTGTTCTTTCTTTAATTGCAAAGATAGTGTCTTTATTATAATAACCTATTTTTATCACCTTTTTTTAATAAAATACATTGAAAATTTGGATTTGATGATTTTTGTT
>JAGBSZ010000205.1 GCA_017631585.1 Bacteroidaceae bacterium | reverse complement strand
TCGTTACGGTATTGTGTCTTCATAACCTCGCGTACCCACTTGGCAGTCTTGTGCGGTTCGCCCATCATTGTATAAAGGTATAGTATATGGTGGCTTGGTTCGTTACCATGTGCGAACTGTCCTATCATGCCGGAAATATCGGGTGACGGGTCGCCCTCCACAGTTGACGGTGCAAGGAACAATGAGTCCAAACGTGCAATGCATGCCTCTTTGCTTCCGAACAGTTCGATGTAGCCGTCGAGGTCCTGCGGTACCAGCCAGGTGTATTGCCATGCGTTGCCTTCGCAGTAGTCGTCGGCACGGTGTGCTGCAAAGTATGGGTTGAACGGCTCACGGAAATTACCTTTGTCATCGACTCCGCGCACAAAGCCACGTTCCTTGTCAAAGAAGGTGCGGTATGAGTGGCTCATGTTGTTGAAATGTTTGTAATCAGCCTCTTTGCCTAAGGCTTTTGCTGCATTTGCCGCTGCGCCGTCGGCAATGGCATATTCCATGTCGAATGCTACAGCCTCTGTAAAAAGGTTGCATGGGATGTATCCGTACTGATGACGGAACTCTTTTCCGCGCTCTTTTACTGCTGCTGTCTGTTTGATAGCCTCAAAAGCCTTTTCGCGGTCAAAGCCTTCGATATTCTTTACAATGGCATCGGCAACAACAGGTATTCCGGGGTCGCCTACCATACAGTCTGTTTCGTTACCCCAGAGGTGCCATACAGGAAGGTCGCCCTGTTTGTCGCAGATGTCAACCATTGTGGCTACGAACTCACCGGCTTTCTCAGGATGTATAATGGTCATCAGAGGCTGTTTTGCACGATATGTGTCCCAAAGCGAGAAGCATGTATAGCGTGGGGTAGGGCTGTTATATACCTTGTCGTCTGCTCCGCGGTAGTTGCCGTTTATGTCGCTGAATAGCATAGGGGCAATCATGCTGTGGTACATTGCAGTGTAGAATATCGTCTTAATCTCGTCGTTGCCCTCAATCTTTATGCGTGCAAGCTCCTTGTTCCACTCCTTGACAGCATTGTCGGCTACTTTCTCAAAGTTCCAGTCGGTGATTTCGCTTTCAAGAGCAAGTTTTGCACCCTCTATGCCCACCGGAGATATTGCAACTTTCAAAAGCACCTCTTCACCATCGGTGGTGGTGAATGATGCACGTCCGTACATATCCTTGAATCCTTTCAGCTCAAAGCTGTCGAATGGCTTGGCAAACTCTGCTGCAAAATATATGCGTTGGTTCTTTGCCCATCCTTTTGAGTAGCGGTAACCAACGATGCGGTTGTTGCCCTCTGCCTGCATGAATGTCTCGGTGGGGTCGTCCCAGCAACCGCCGTTCTGCAGGTCAAATACAAGTGCAGCCTCCTGCGATGCAGGGAATGTATAACGGTGTAAACCTACACGCGCTGTGGCTGTCATCTCAGCCTTGATGCCGTAGCGTGTTAGCGGTACGGCATAGTAGCCGGGCTTTACAACCTCTTGTGTGCGGTCAGCCAAGGACCATAGTCCGCTGTTTGGTATTTCAGCCATTCCGCGCTCATAAACGACATCTCCTGTCACCGGCATTACGGTAACGTCAAACAGGTCACCGATACCGGTTCCGCTAAGGTGTGTGTGGGAGAAACCTATTACTGTTGCTTCGTCCTGATGGTATCCGGAACACCAGTCCCATGTCTCATTGATGCTTGTAGGACCTAACTGTACCATACCGAAAGGTACGCTTGCTCCTACAAATACGTGACCATGACCGCCACTGCCTATGAGTGGGTTTATATGGTCTGTCAATTTTTCCTGCGGAGCAGGGTTGCATGTCGCGAACAAAAGGGGCAACATCAATGCTATATTCCTGATTTTCATTTTGCTTCTTTCTTTAGTTTGTACTCAATGTTTGCGTTGTCAAGCAGTTGCTTGTGTGTTATGCGGTATCCGCTTGCCTTGCCGTTAAGCGAGATGTTTTCGATGTAGTGACTGTCGGCGGTAGGGCGTTTGCACTCTATGTTTATCTCGCTTTGCGGTGTGGCAATCTTTATCCTGTTGAACACCGGTGTGGTGAGGGTGTATGTAGGTTCTCCCGGACAGTCAGGGTAGAAGCCCATCATTGAGAATACTGCCCATGCCGACATTGTTCCTGTATCGTCGTTACCCGGTATGCCGTCGGGTGCATTCTTGTAGCATTTGTCAAGGATTTTCTTAACCTCTTTCTGTGTACGCCACTCTTCGCCCTTGAAACGGCTGAAAAGGTATGCATATACTATGTCAGGCTCATTTGCCGGGTCGTAGTATTCGTTGTCGAACACACCCTGGAGGCTGTTTATGAAGTTGCGTCTGCCTCCCATGAGTTTTGTCAATCCGCTCAAGTCGTGTGGAACGGCAAAGGTATAACACCATGCCGATGCTTCGTGGAATCCGGGTACGTTCTCAAAGTCCTTGCCTGTGGTGGGGTCGAAGTCACCAAGGAATTCACCCTCCTTTGTCAATGGACGCAATGTACCATGCTCCTTGCAGTAATAGTTGCGGTAGCTCTGTGAACGTTTCAGGAACTCTTTTGCACGTGCCTTGTCACCCAAAGAGTCGGCAAGCTGTGCTATGGCATAGTCTGCCGAGCAATACTCAAGCGCGTGCGACACGGAGTTGTCTCCCGAAAGGTCGCTCGAAAAATACCAAAGTGGAATATATCCCTTTTCTATATATGGGTCGATGTCTCTGCGTATCGGATTGTCCGCGCCTTTTGTTGTGGCTGATTTAAGCATCGCTTCGTATGCGGTCTTTATGTCAAAGTCTCGCAAACCTTTAATCCAGCTGTCGGCAAGTACAATGGCAGCCGGGTCGCCTTCCATAGTGTATGTCTCGCGTCCGAAAAGCTCCCAACGTGGCAACCAGCCCCAATCCTCGTACATACCCACCATTGTGCGCAACATGTCGGTCTGACGCTCGGGATATACAAGTGTCAGCAACTGGTGCAGGTTACGGTATGTGTCCCACAGTGAAAATATGGTGTAACGTGTGTAGTCGCTCTTGCCAATCTCGCCATTTTCCATTTTTGGATACTCGCCGTTTACGTCGCTTATGATGCTGGGGTGTATCAATGCGTGGTAGAGTGCTGTGTAGAAAATTGTCTGCTGGTCGGCTGTGCCTCCTTCTATTGTTATGCGTCCAAGGTCGTCATTCCAACGTTCTACGGCGTTTGCGTGTACTTCGTCGAAGTTCTTGCCGTTCTGTTCGGCATCGAGGTTCTCGCGTGCATTCTCCATTGATACGAACGATACTCCCATCTGCACTGTAATCTGTTCGCCGTCGGCAAGGTCATCGTAGCAGAAACGGTAACCTACGTTGTCGCCGGCAACTTCGCGGTAGTAGTTCTCATAAAGTTTGTATGTTCCGTCATCGGGAGTCCATTCAGCCTCTACTCCGGTGAGGGCAGGCTGGAACTTCCATGCTCCGCTTGCCGATGGCTTCTTTGATACGCGCATCACAAAATATACGGGGAATACAGCCTGAGTGGTGTAGCAGAATGTTCCAAGCAACTTGAATCCCTCTACTTCCGTTTCGCTGACGCGGCGTACCATTGCACCGCACTCGTTTGAAAGTCCCTGTCCTAAGTTAAGTATTATGTTACCCTTTCCGGCAGGGAATGTGTAGCGTTCGCACGATGTACGTGTGGTTGCTGTAACTTCTGTCTTTATACCGTATTTTGTCAGTCTGTTGCTGTAGTATCCGGGTGAGGCTTTCTCGTCGGTGTATTCCGAGCCGTAGCTGAAATAGTTTACATCAAGCTCGCCAGATGTAGGCATCACCAGCAGTGATGATGCTTCGGGACATCCCACACCGCTCAATGCAACGTGTGCATATCCGGTGAAGAACTTGTTGTTGTACTCGTATGGTGCCGACCACCAGCGGTTGTCCTTGTCAAACACATTCAGGTCGGAGCCCATGACGTTGAACGGTACAACCGACATCATGCCGTTGGGTGTAACCGCGCCCGGATTGGTTGTTCCAAAGTTGGTTGTTCCAATGAATGGGTTAACCAGGTCAACCGGCTTTTGTGCCATGGCTATCGATGACACAAAAAGCATTGTCAGGATGAATATTTTTTTCATATCTTATCTCTTGTCAAGTTCACTCAATGCAAAGGCGTATGCTCCCACCGACACAGCTTTGCTTGCGCCCAATTTTGATATTGCGATACCTATGCGCTTGCGGCTGTCGTAATCGACGTAACGCTCTTCGCCATATACCTTAACTTTCTTCACTTCACCTTGCGCGAACTGTGCGAACTCTGCATCATCCTCAAGATTATATACATTCATCTGAACAAGGTTCACCTCATCGCCACCGAGTGTGCGTAGTTTTGAACGCATCTCCTCAAGCAACGCCGGCATAATCCAATGGCTTGCAGCCGATACGCCACCGCCGATTACAACAAGTCCGTCGATGATGGTCACTGCAGTTGAGATTGCTGCTCCTGCCACACGACCGAGCGATGCAAAAGCCTCCTTTGCTGCTTCAACGTCTCCTTCGCGCTTGCCGTCTGCAATCTCACATATATCCTTTGGAGTAAGTCCGTGATTCATGTTGCCGCTCTTTTCGCCATACACACGGCAAACGGCACGTATGGCAACACCGTCCTCCACAATCACATCGGGCATGTCGCGGTGACGCAGACAGAATGTCTCAACGCATGAGTTGTCGCCACGGTTGAGTCTGCCATCGATTACCACACCGATACCAAAGCCTGTTCCCAAAGTGTAACCTATAAGGTTCTTGTACTGCTTGTTTGAACCCAGCTCTGTCAAGCGGTTGTTTATCTCAGGCAGTGCGCCGCAGAGAGCCTCGCCGTATGCAAACAGGTCACCGTCGTTGTTTATGAATACGGGAACACCGAACTCCTTCTCAAGGAATGCACCAAGGGCAACTCCGTCGCGGAACGATGGGAAGTTGGGAAGGTATCCGCCGATAATGCCGTTTGGATAGTCGGCAGGACCGGGGAAAGCAAAACTTATGGCAACAGGCTTTTCTTCCAGTTGGTCAAAAACCTGTGCAAAGCCGTTCTTCATGTTCTGCAGGCAAAGGTCAAGGTCGTGTGCCATGGAAGGAACTGAAACAGGGTCTATTATGAATTCACCTGCTTTCATTGCTCCGAAAACGAAATTTGTGCCACCTGCATCGAGTGTGGCTACAATACGATTGTCATTCTTGTACATAGTGTTATAAGTTTTTTATTTTAATGCTTGAGTAAATTCTTTTATCACATTTATGGTAGTTGTGTCGCAATCGAAAACAGAGTACCACCCCTGTGGCTCATGCGGAGGGTCGCTCAGATAGTCGTCGCCTTGCTGCCACACCAAATCGCGTGGACGGCCGGAACCTCCCCAGCCCCAGAAGTTGCATCCTGCTATGCAGTCGCTCTCTGCAACGCGCTCAAAGATATATCTGTAGAAAATATCCCTGCTCTCTGTTGTGGGTTCTGTTCCCGAAATGTTGCCCTTGCGTGAATATCCGAACTCCTCTATCACCAAAGGCTTGTTAAGGTGTTCGGCAAGTGCAATGTGTTCATCGATGTATTTGCCGCTTTCGATGCATGCATTCTCTATTCCGCTGTCTGGATTCTCGCGTGGAGCCCATCCCCAGTTTACAGGCCATATATGAATGGTTATGTAATCGATGTTGTTGTCGGCATGGATTCTTTCACAAAGATTCATGTCTATGTTGCATCCTATGTAACCCTCACTGCCTGTAGATACAAGGTGGTTGGGGTCGATGCTTTTTATTATGCCTGCTGCCTTTGCTATCCATGTGGCAAATTGCTCCTTGCAGTCGGGTGAGAAAGGACGAGGCTCGTTGCATAGCTGCCATGACATAATTGCCGGCTCATCCTTGTATAGTCGTCCGGTTATGCTGTTTTTGCGTGAGACAATCTTTCTTACATAGTCGTAATACATGTTCTGGGCTGTAGTGTCGCGCGAGAAATTGGCACAATAATCGACATATTCGCTGTAACCTCCGGGAACGTTGGTGTTGGGCGAATCGCCATATCCGCACTGCTTCAGGTAGAATCCGTATCCGCCACTCCAGTCCCATGCGTTGTTGAGGTATATCACAGCGTCCATTCCGCGTTTTTCAAGTTCGGCGATTGTAAAGTCCAATCCTGCAAGCAGAGTGTCGTTGAGTTCCCCCGGTGCAGTCTGCATATATGGCTTTGCCGGGTTGGCAAGCATGCTTCCTGCATCAGGTCCTGACAATATTCGGAGGTTTGTCACGCCAATCTCCTTTAATCGGTCAAGCTCTTTGCACAATCTTTCTCTGTTGCCTCCTTCGCCCGTAGAACCCAAAATCGAGGCGTACCAGAAGTTTGTGCCTATGTATTGATAGGGCTTGCTGTTCTTTATAAAACCGGTGCTGTCTGTTGTTATGAATTTGTTTCCCATTGCTTTGTTGCATGTTGCATTGCACCCGCAAAGAATAAAAGCTATTGCGGTTATAAAGGTTATAGCAATCTTTTTCATTGTCTCTATCTGTTGTTTTGTTGTGCTGTTCCGCGAAGATAAGAATTTATATTTATAATATTTATACTTTAAACAAATATCTTGTTATTTATATAAAAGAGAGGCTACACAACCACATGCGTAACCTCTCTTTAATTGTCAAAACTGCCTGGTGATTATTTGCAGTTGTTTTTCTTCATGAAATCGATTATTTCAGAAATGTAACCGAATGCCATGCCTACAACGGTGTCTGCTGCTCCGTAATATACAGCAACCTTGTCGCCGTCGTTAAGTGCAGCGCATGGGAATACAACGTTGGGAACGTCTCCTGCAAGTTCGTATGGTGCAGCCGGTGCAAGCAGATAAGGCTGTGTGCGGTAGAGTACTTTTGAAGGGTCGTTCTTGTCGAGCAATGCGGCACCCATTGAATATCGGAAACCGTTGCATGTGGTGATGACGCCATGATAGAACAGTAACCAACCCTCATCGGTGAGAATGGGCACAGAACCTGCACCAATCTTGGTGCATTGCCATGCACTTATTGGGAATGGAGTCACTTTCATTACACAACGATGCTCACCCCAATATTTCATGTCGGGGCTATAGCTGATGTATATGTCACCGAATGGTGTATGTCCGTTGTCGCTCGGACGGCTCAGCATTGCATACTTGCCGTTGATTTTTTCGGGGAACAGCACTCCGTTGCGGTTGAATGGCAGGAATGCGTTCTCACACTGGAAGAACTCCTTGAAATCAAATGTATAACCTATGCCGATAGTGGGTCCGTGATAACCGTTGCACCATGTAATCCAGTAGCGGTCTTCAATCCATGTCACACGTGGGTCGTACTTATATTCCGACTCTATCATTTCGGTGTTTCCGGCTTTGAAAACGATAGGCTCGTGTTCTATTTCCCAGTTGATGCCGTCTTTGCTGAATCCTGCGAAAATGTTCATCTGTACCGATTTGTTGTCGCAACGGAATACACCTGCATATCCATCACCAAAAGGTACTACAGCGCTGTTGAAAATGCTGTTTGATGTAGGTATCGCATAGCGGTCGATAACAGGGTTTTTTGAATAACGCCACATTACATCGGCGCAACCTTCAGGGCGTTCTTCCCAAGGCATATTGATTTTCTTCTCCATGTTTGAAAAAATTGTTGGTTTTATATATTGGCGTAAAGATATATAATAACTTGTTTAATTCGCTACTTTTTTTGATTAAATGATTCCGAAAATGCAAAATTATCTGTTCTGTGGATGCTGACTCGTTCTTTTTCTTTGTTGATGACTTGGATTTTATAAACAATTATTATATTTGCAGATTAAATAAATACAAATTATAACATGGAAACAACAAACAAATATTTGCGTGTGGCATATACATTGGTGTCACACCGTAACGGAGAGTGTGAAGAGGTAGAAAAGACAACACGTGAGCAACCTTTTGCTTTCCTGACAGGTGTAGGATATACTCTCGATGCTTTTGAAGAGAATCTCAAGGATTTGAAAAAGGGTGATTCATTCGATTTTACCATCCCGTCTGCCGATGCCTATGGTGATTATGATCCCGACCATGTGCAGGATTTTGACCGTGAGGTGTTTACCATCGATGGCAAATTCGACTCTGCACACATTTATAATGGCAATGTGGTGGAGATGATGCGTGCTGACGGCTCGCCAATTCTCGGTACTGTAAAGGAGGTTACTCCGCTTAAGGTTATAATGGACTTCAATCATCCTTTGGCAGGCTGTGATTTGCAGTTTGTGGGTACTGTGGTTGAGGCTCGTCCTGCCAAGGAGTCTGAACTCAAGAAATTCTATGACTCTTTGAAGGCATCATGCAGTGGCTGTAGCGGTTGCAATGGCGGAAGCTGCGGCGGTGACGGCGGTTGCGAAGGTGGCTGTTGTCATTAATAATCATCAGATAATTGAAAAATGAATAGCATAGGTCGGCTTTTGCGTCTTACGACATTCGGGGAATCGCATGGCACAGCCATAGG
>JAGBSZ010000204.1 GCA_017631585.1 Bacteroidaceae bacterium | reverse complement strand
TCCGTCCCTGCTCACGTTGAGATGATGGGCTTCCTGGGCGCAGGCAACAACCCCATGGTCGGTATGACCGTTTCCGTGGCTGTCGCTGTTGAGGAAAGCCTGAAGGGTTAATTCTTCGGAATACAACCTTATTTATGGCTAAAACCTAATATTATCTCCCGGATTTCTGCAAGTCAGATTTCCGGGAGATTTTTCTATGCCACCACTTATGCCACCAAATGGGCCGTTTTTTCAATGTAAAACAGCGTTCTTTGTCATATCACCGCCGAAAAGAAAGACAGCCTCTGCATGACACAGAGGCTGCCGGGTTACGCGCTTTCATATTGGATGTCCATAAGATTGAGCATAAATGCTTTTCTTTGCGTGGCATCCAACGATTTGAAGTATGCGAGAATTTCAGCATCGCAAAGATTCTCCGGAGCCTTACTCGGAACAGGAGCCAAGCCGCGGATAGCTTTTGTGGTCTTGAGAAACTCTTCACCAGTTACCGACATATACCTATTCGTTGTGTCCTCTTCCTTATGACCTAAAATTGCAGAAATCACATGAATCGGCATTTTATCAGCTCTTGCGGTAGTTGCAAATGTGTTTCGAAGTGAGTGTAAATTGAATTCTTCCATAATTTCTTCCTTGCCGCCCTTACCATGGATGGATGCAAGTATATCCGTGGTGTAATCAGGGCGAACCAACTCACCATTCTCACGAACATTAACAAAGTGGATGGGATATCCGATGCCGTATGGGTTTATGATACCGCTTTCCAACCGGTCAATGGTAAATCCGCCTCGGTGATTGGTCTTCTTGGAAAAGGACTCATAAGTACGCCCTTCAATAAGAGGTTCATACTCTCGGGTGTAGTGGTATTCAATATAGTCCGAGCCAAGCACCAAAGCATTGCGCTCCTGCTCCTGTTTCTTTTTCAGAAGCAATTGGTACAGAGTCTCGGATATCGGGATTATGCGCTTACTATCGTATTTTGGATTTCTCGCCAAATATCGGCAGCTCTCCAATTCCGGATGGGTTTGCACCAATGCTTCCTCGTATGGAAACAGTTTTTCATCCCGACCAACGACTTTGATTTGTCTGGTTAGGAAAATCAAACGATTATCAAAGTCGATGTCCTCGAAAGCAAGCCCCATAATTTCTGACCGACGCATACCGGTCTCAATTGCTATCGTGAGCACAAGATGCCCTGGTGTGCCCTCGGGATATCGTTTTAGACATTCCTCTAAAACAGGCTCCTCGATTGGCGCGCGGCGCTGCACATTTTTCTGGCACGTTGGCACCTGATGATAGAAATTCGGTGGGCGATAAGAAACAAGCGGCGATTTCTCAATATATTGCTGCTCATAAGCATACTCGAAGATTTGCTTTAAAAGGCCTGCGGTGTTATCCACAGAACTGAAGGCATTCGGGGTGTTTAGATACCGATTATCCAAATAATCCGTCAATTGCTTTTCGTAGCTTTCGCTGAGACTGGTCATTTTTATTTTTCCGAACACAGCCAGTACCGGAGCAAGAAACTTGTCATATGCCCGCTTTGTGGATTCCGCAAGCCGATTGCTCATATACGGCTTCCATACTTCCTCCACAAAGTCAGCAAATGTAATTTTGGCAGCATCAACCTCCAGCGTTCTCCTATGCAGCCTGAGGGCGGCTTTACCGGCCGCCAGCGCTTCTGCCTCCGTAGCAAAGCCGTCCCGTTGTGCGGTTCTTCTGCGGAGGTTTTCGTCGTAGTAGTGATAGTAGTATCCGTATGTTTTACGGAAGCGGGTTTTTACTTCAACTTTCCGGGGTCCTTTGGGCATTGTGAATGCTCCTCTCTGTTTCAATATAGTTTGCCAGCTCGTCCATAGAGATGTCCAGTAGCTTGGCCATGTCCACCAACTCAGCGTAGCGGAAATCAATTTCAAATAGCAGGCGTGTTGCCAACATATGCTTGGACAAGCCAAGCTGCTTGGCAAAAGCGGATTCGCTCTTGAACCGCTGCTTAATCAGTTTCCGGATGCCAATGGGCTCTTCCTTGGGAACCAACGGTGTGCGAAAATAGAATCCGATTTCGCCGATTTCAATATCCAGCAGTTCACAGATTTTGATAATTTCCTCCACTTTGAAGGGCGTGAGGTTACGGAACCGGTATGAGAGCTGGTGCTTGTTCATACCGATTTGAGTGGCAAAAGCACACTCTGTTTTATACTTGTCTGAGATTTTCCGTCTCAACGCAGAAAAGTCCCGAGGGGAATCGTAACAGCATTTCGTATTCGTCATAGCTCCGGTCTCTCCTTCCAGTAGGTCGTAGTTTCGCTTTTTATGATGTATTGGGTCAGTGCATCGTGCCGGATGCGTGTTTGCCCCACATTGATATGGGGTAGTTCTCCGGTTCGCACGAGTTCGTACACAACATCCCGGCTGACATGCAGAATTTTCGCTGCTTCCGCAACGGTGTAGGCTTGGAACGCGGGGGCGATATCTGCGTCACGCATTGGCAGACGCGCCGCCAGTTTCTGTGCATACTCTGCCAAATCCTTTGGTAAGCAAACGGTCAATCTCATTGATTCATCCCTCCATTGGTATTGTTACTTTCGTGCTGCATCAAAAAAGTTAGCAGCACATCATGGCGTATACGGGTAACGCCAATCTTGATACTGGGCAATTCACCCGATTTAATCAGGGCGTATACCCGGTCGGTGTTTGTATGCAGAATTTTTGCTACCTCTGCAACGGTATAGCTTTTAAATTCCGCAGCCATAACAGGTTCTTGCGGACGCATGGCATGAAGCAAGCCCTCTGCGCATTTCTGTAATGTAATATCTGACATAGTAAATTCTCCTTATAGTTTGATAGTGTTCCGGTATGTGACCCCGGATATGGTCCCGCCCCTATTTAGCCGGTGGACGGTCGCTGTTTGAGTATTCTATCTCATGTACCCCTCATACCGGGAGCTTTGCCGCAAATAAAAAAGGCAAGCCATTCGTCGTTAAGTGACGAAAAAGCTTGCCTAAAAAGCAAAAAAGGTAAGACTATCCCCGTGCACTTAACTAAGACTAAGTTATAGTACACGGCGCGTCTTCCTAAATATGCACCGTTAATTCCGTTGCCACAGTCTCGGTAGCAACTTCAGTAATATTTTATCACGACGCTATATATGAGGTCAATGGGGAATTTTTAAACGATTTGTAAACATAATGATAGAACAAACACCGTGTGAAATCCATCACACGGCGCTGCCTTTTATTTATCAATGGGGTCTGTGCTGATTTCCTCCCGATTAAGCAAGGTGTCATAGCTGACCTTTAGCACATCGGCCAGGTACACAAGCTCTATGTCGGTCACAAAGCGTTTTCCTGCCTCTATGCGCTGAATGGCATTTTTGTCCACATCCAGCCCGTGGAGCTGAAGCTGTCCGGCAAGCTGATTCTGGGAAAGGCCGGCGGCTTTCCGAAGTGTGGCAATGTTCCAACCGCAGATGTTATTATCTCCACTCCTTGCCTTATTTATAAACATTGCTCCGCCACCTTTCAGCATAAAAATCTTGGATTATTGACATTCACTACTTGTCATTTTGAATATTGTATGTTAAAATGGTGCAGGGAATGACATTCACTAAATGTCGTGCGAAATATAAATATAGAAAGGGGCTTTATTCATGCCTTACTGTCAGAACTGTGGCGCAGAAGTGGCCGGTAACTTCTGCCCGAACTGTGGCGCACAAGCCGGAACCGTAACGCCAGCCGAACCGATGCCCATTATCCATAAGGATGTGGATGTAAAACCCAGATACACTACCGGTTCCCTGGCGATTGCTGGATGGCTGGGCTTGTCTTGCTTAATTATGACGCTGGTGTTTTTTATCTATGGCGTCTTAATCGTCGAGGGAACCTTTGGCGACAAGATGATGTTTGTGGTTAGTACACTTGTTTGTGCGGGTCTGACCTACCTGTGTTATTTGCCCGGCATTAGTACCATCCGCAAGCGCTCCCCCGAGGGAGAGGTAATGTCCACATTCTGGAGTTTCTTTGGAAAGTCTTTCCTTATCATCTTTGCATGGGGCGTTACCTTGGCAGGCTGTGTTTACATTGTCGGCATCTTCTTTAAGGTCTGGCGTTTCGGTCTGTGGGCTTCTCGCCCTAACGACGACCAGTACACAGCTTTCGTAGACGGCAAAAAGATTCCCGTTACCAGATACTATGACGATTTGCCCGACTACGGAGCAAGAGGTGAATGGGTCTACCGCGACGACAATGGCGAGTTCTACCGTCCGCCCGTAAAATAAGATTGAGGAGGAATCACTATGAAAAGGTTGATTTGCCTTTTACTAACTATGCTCTTGGTGCTTTCTCTTGTTGCATGCGATGTTGATGATTCTACAGGCACGAAACCCCTTGACAACCAAACCCAGAACAATGGCGGAACGCAGAACAATGACGGAACGAGTTCCAACAAACCTGAGGAACCCGAACTGGTAATGCCCGATGCTCCTACTGAGGGTGTAAGCATGATGGAGTATAATCCGGCTTACAAAACGCTGGAAGACATCACAGCCAATGTAACTTTTACATACACGAGTTTTGCGTCAACCTCTGCTATCACCACCAATTCCGTGACAGAGTTCTCTGCACAAGACAAAGCAGATGCATTTTTTAACGATTTTGCGAACATTGGCGACACCGATGTCTATTACCACTATACCGTAGAGGAAGGCTATCGCAATTTCTTCTTGGCTAATACCGAATACAGCGAGCATTTGGCTGTTGTACCTAAAACGGCAGTGTATAATGCGAAGACAGACACTCTGTATATATTGCTGGATTACAACCGCAAACCATTAGCCGAAAATCATGGTCGTCCAGAGACAACCACTAAGGTTGCGAAGAATACCGTTGCCTCGTACCATATCATCGGTGTAAAGGCCGGTGAGCATACTGACGCAGAGCATATTGTATTTGTGGCCCCGGAGAATAAGCCGCTGTGCCGCGAAGACATTAATGTCAGCGTGGTGTCTTACGACGCAAAGTACCAGGAACTACAGCATTTTGAGTGGAACAGCAACGCCGTTAGTGCTGGGGTTCATAGCTTCCCGTCTACAAAAGCTCTCACCGAAAACAAAGCAATGTTCATTACAAGCGAAGATGTCTTTATGACGCTTCAGCAGGAGTATAACGATATTACCACGAAAGACAACGACTGGATTGTTATGGAACCCGGTTTGATGTGGTATAAACACCGTTCTGGCGGTACTGCCATTGAGAATTCCTCCAGCTGCGATGCATTGCTGAATATCTTGGTTGCTTCGCCGGAGTTAGACCCATATTCCGCTATTCGCCACGAACAGCCCCGCGTTGTTACCGGCGTTGATAACAGCGGCAAAGAAATCACAACCATGTGCTGCGCATTCTACGACGAAGCAACCCAAACCGTGTATATTTACTTGGGATACAACGGTATGCCGCATACACAATATGAGTCCTTTATGGATAAGGACGCAATCAACAATAATGCTAAAGGAACCTATGTATTGATGTCCATTGATTTCGATGAAACCATGATGGATAAAGTACAGAATGTTGTCATTGTGTTGCCAGACCCCGCAACCGTTCCTTCTAACTAAATATGATGAATCCCATCGGTACTACAATTGCCGGTGGGATTTTTGTTGGGCATTTTTACATATCTGCCGTTTGCTGGTCCGCTGCGGCGCTGTCATTGTCTCTTTACAACGAGACAAGACAGCCTGAAGCTCAGGGCGGAAGAATGAGCGTGTAAAGGAAAAACACGAAAAAGAACCTTGCGCATTTTACGCGATGGAGTCACTACCACGTATTGATGCCCCAGAGAGCCGTTAAAGGGTGTGTTGGGGTACCCTCGCGTGAAAACGTTATTGCCCCAAAATTGAGATTATCGGCGTGCCCCTGTCCTGTCTTAGGGGGTCACTTGGCGATTAGTAATCGAACGCATCTGACGGCAGACCTCAGCGCAGAGTTTTGGACTCAACAAGTGGTGCTCAGTAATGAGCACGGTTATACGGATACCTCAGCATGGCTCCAAACGGAAGTCATCACGGATTCGAGTAATTCACCCCTCCCCATAGAATGTTTATTTTTTTGTTTTTTCTGTGGGGAGGGGGGATTAGCCGTTTGCCTCGCATCCTCCACCGGAAGTGTGGATTTTGGCTTGCCTGAAAGCAAATGAGGTTTGGATTTCATGGCTTCGACTTTCGGTGGTAACTCTCTGGTAC
>JAGBSZ010000203.1 GCA_017631585.1 Bacteroidaceae bacterium | reverse complement strand
TTGTTTATTACAATGTCAATGTTGCCGCACTCCTTTACGGTCTTTGCTGCAATCTCCTGAACCTGATTGCTGTTGGAAACATCAACTTTATATCCCTTTACATTGCCCAAATGCTTGTACTCATCGATGGTGCCGGCAATGCTTGCTTCGTTGATATCCCAGATGATAAGACATTTTGCACCTCTCTCCAACGCAATGCGACCCATTATGCGACCTATACCCGATGCTCCGCCGGTAATGAGCACGTTGTTACCTTTTATTTTGGTCATAATTTCATGTGTTTAGTGTAATTTTTGTATGTTTATTCTTTTTGGGGTGCAAAAGTAGTAAAAAAGTACTAAAAGGCATTGTCCTTTTTCTGCACAAAGTGTTTCTTTTTGTGCAAAATTTGTTAACAGAAGGGCGTTTTGAAAAGGAATGATAATTTTTATGCAGAAGGTTTTACAACATTAAAACAATGTCTGTTTGCAAATGTTCTTAATTGTTGCTATATTTGCATTGGGTTCTTCAATGTTACCTTTGAGACAGTTGTTGATGTCTCGTATTGAAGGTTCTTATAATGTGAACCTTAAAACGTAGAATAGTTGCCCAAAGTGAAAAATGGACTAAGGTTTCTGCTCCCTGTTTTATTCATCGCGATAGCTTTTGTTTGCGATGCATGGGGGTGTGCACCGGTTTTACAAGCGACCGAACCCGTTATTGTGGATTCTGAAGACAATCCACAATCCATTGAGGTGTTGGAATCTTTTCCGGTCGAATCGGATTTACAACTTCCACGCCGTTTTTCGGGTGTGAGCGCCCCTCGTTTGCAAAATGTCGTAAATAGAACCTACAATACATTCAGAAATAATATTGAATTTTTAAAAGCCGGTAAAGTTGTTTATGCCGGATTCAAAAGTTCTATTCATAAAGAATCCTTAAATCTTGGATATTTGTTGGTTAAGCCTTGTCACAGGTTGACATGGCTTGGCAAACTTATCATTTAGCCTTTTGATAATAGAAGTTTTTGCGACTTTTTGCCATTAACGGCAATTTGTCGCACTACTTGTCATGCGTACAAGTATAATAAGAATTGTTTACTATTAAATTGCTAAATGTAAAAATGAAAAAGAATTTTATTAGAGTTCGCTCTACCAAAGATATCGTGATATTTTCTCTGCTTATAATTGCCGGTGGTATTCTGGCCGTAATTCCGGGAACAGATACTCTTAATTTAATAGGGTATTGTCTAATTGTTATCGGTGCTGTTTTGGCATTGTTTTTGAAGAGTGGTTACAAGGATGCTGACACAAAGGAACTTTACGTGAGGAAAGAGTTCTTGTTTCCTAAAGAGATGAAGGTTGCAATCTTGACAGCTTTGTTTTCAAATCCCAATTCTATTGAACTCTCCAAAAACGGCGAGAGTCAGGCTTTGAAATTGGAACTTTTTTATAGCAAGGCATCAGGCAAGGCCTATCTCCAACTGTTTGAATATATACCATATCAGTACGATATGTGTTCCGAACTCTATGAACATGAAATAAGCAAGATTGGTAAATTGTTGGAATAATATGGAGTATGTAATTCTTTTGGCATCGCTGGCCGGTATTGTGTTCGGTGCCGACTTTCTGGTTACAGGCTCTGTATCGGTTGCCAGGAAATATGGCGTGTCCGACTTTGTTGTTGGTGCTGTAATTGTGGGAATGGGTACCTCGATGCCCGAATTTGTCGTAAGTTTTATTGGTGCACTTAATGGCAATTCCGATGTGGCTATAGGAAATGTCGTCGGCTCAAATATATTCAATGTTTTGGGAATATTGGGACTTACGGCTCTCTTCTTTCCGGTAGCAACAGACCGCAAGAATGTGAAATTCGAGTTGCCGTTGTGTGTAGGAGTGTCAGTGCTGCTGACTCTTTTGGCTTTTGACTTTTTCTTTACTCCCGCAGCCGGAATAAGCCGGGTTGACGGTGCGCTGTTGCTGTTTGTTTTTGTGGCTTTTATGTACATCTCTTTTGTACGCGACAGGAAGAGTGCTTCAACTGTTACCCGTGAACAGACAACGGTTCCGTTGTGGAAGTCAATTGCAAAAGTCGTCGGTGGTCTTGTGTTGCTTATAACAAGCTGTGACCTTTTTGTGGATAATGCAGTGACCATAACAAAGTCATTTGGTGTGAGTGAAGCCTTTATATCATTGACCCTCATTGCCTGCGGCACATCCTTGCCTGAACTTGCGGCTTCGATTGCTGCTGCAGTAAAGAAGAACACGGATATGG
>JAGBSZ010000202.1 GCA_017631585.1 Bacteroidaceae bacterium | reverse complement strand
TTGGTGCTTCGGCTCTCATGCAGGGTCTTGCCGACGGTTACTTCGTTCTTCCTTATACAATACAGAACTATCTTGCCGACCAGATTCAGGTTCCACGTTTCAGCACTGATGCTCCTGAATTCGTTGAGGCTGAGAAGGCTGTAAACGACAAGATTGCCAAGTTGATGGCTATCAAGGGTAAGCGCAGTGTAGATTCAATCCACAAGGAACTTGGTCTTGTAATGTGGGACAATGTTGGTATGGCACGTACCAAGGAGTCTCTTGAGAAGGCTTTGAAGGAGATTGCTCGCGTAGAGAAGATTTTCTGGAGCGATTTGCGTATCCCCGGCGATGCTGATACATTGAACATAGAGCTTGAAAAGGCACTCCGTCTCCTCGACTTCATTGAGATTGGTAAGCTCATGGCTTACGATGCTCTCAACCGTGAGGAGTCTTGCGGTGGTCACTTCCGTGAGGAGCACCAGACAGAGGAGGGTGAGGCTAAGCGCGACGATGAGAACTTCTCATACGTGGCTTGCTGGAAATATACCGGCGAGGGCGAGGAGCCAGAACTTCTTAAGGAGGACCTCAACTATCAGTACATTAAGGTACAGCAACGTAACTACAAGAACTAATAAAATTTGTAAGCAATGGATAAAAATATAAGTTTTACATTGAAAGTATGGCGCCAGAGAGGTCCTAAAGCTAAAGGTGCATTTGAGACATATCAGATGAAGGACATTCCGGGCGATACCTCATTCCTTGAGATGCTCGATATTCTTAACGAGCAGTTGGTAAATGAGAACAAAGAGCCAATCGTATTCGACCACGACTGTCGCGAGGGTATCTGTGGTATGTGTTCACTCTATGTGAACGGTCATCCTCACGGTCCTGCAACAGGTGCTACAACATGTCAGCTTTATATGCGTCGCTTCAAGGACGGTGACACTATCACCGTTGAGCCTTGGCGTTCTGCAGGTTTCCCTGTAATCCGCGACCTTATGGTTGACCGTACAGCATTCGATAAGATTCAGCAGGCCGGTGGTTATGTATCAATCAATACCGGCGGTATGCCTGATGCCAACGCAATTCCTATCGGTAAGGATGTTGCAGAGGAGGCTATGGATGCTGCTGCATGTATCGGTTGCGGAGCTTGTGTTGCTGCATGTAAGAACGGTTCAGCTATGTTGTTCGTTTCAGCAAAGGTTAGCCAGTTCGCATTGTTGCCACAGGGTAAGGTTGAGGCTAAGAAGCGCGTTAAGGCAATGGTTGCCAAGATGGACGAGCTTGGTTTCGGTAACTGTACCAACACCCGTGCTTGCGAGGCTGAGTGTCCAAAGTGTGTTTCAATCAGCAATATCGCTCGTTTGAACCGCGAGTTCATCAAGGCTAAGTTGAAAGATTGATAACTCCTTGTAATAATTATGATTCAGGCTGTTGCGTATGCGACAGCCTGAATTTTTTTGTTATTTAATAATAAAAAATAGGTTTTTTCAACTCGTTGCATTAATTTTGTGTAATTTGTAGATTACATAAAGACGATGCGAGTAATAGATTATATAAATTCATCATCAGAAACAGCCTTTTCGTTCGAGGTCTTGCCCCCACTTAAAGGTGTTGGAACCCGTGGCTTGTTTGCAAACATAGACAGGCTTATGGAGTTCAATCCCGGATATATAAATATTACTACTCATCATAGTGAACCTGTATATCGTGATATGGGTAACGGTATGTTCAGTCTTGGCACAATACGTCGCCGTCCGGGAACGGTAGCAGTGGCTACGGCGATACATCATCGTTACGGTGTGCCTGTAGTACCGCATATCCTTTGTAACGGTTACACTCTTGAGGATACCGAATATGCGCTTATCGACCTGCAGTTGTCGGGAATAACAGACATTCTTGTTCTGCGTGGAGACAGATGCAAAAGCGATGCTAACACAGCTCCGGCAAAACAGGGTAACAAGTATGCCATTGATTTGCAAAGGCAGGTCAATCGCTTCAATGAGGGCTTCTTTGTCGATGGCACGCAAATGAAGGAGAGGGGAGAAGCGTTCTCCTACGGTGTGGCATGTTACCCCGAAAAGCATGAAGAGGCACCGAATATGGAGAGTGACCTCGCTGTACTCAAACAAAAGGCTGATGCGGGTGCAGCGTACGCTGTTACGCAGATGTTCTTCGATAACGCAAAATATTTCTCGTTTGTGGAGCGTGCGCGTGCCATGGGTATAACAATTCCTATAATACCGGGAATAAAGCCTATGCATCGTTTGTCACAGCTTAATGTGCTGCCTAAGACGTTCCATGTGGATTTGCCTGCAGAACTTGTTTCTGAGGTTCTTAAATGCAAGGATGAAGCATCTGTGGCACAAGTGGGTCGCGAGTGGGGCATAGCACAGTGTCGCGAACTTATGCAACATGGTGTCCCGAGTATTCATTTTTACACTATCAATGCATTTGACAGTGTTTATGAGATAGCAAAAGCAATTTACTGATGGGAGTTTTCTTTAAGGATATAATAGGGCAGAAAGGTGTAGTAGGGCAGCTCAGACGTTGTGTCGATGAGAATTGTCTTGCCCATGCTTTGCTTATAACAGGTCCGCGCGGCAACGGTAAGCTTGCTATTGCCATAGCTCTTGCCAACTATCTGTTATGCGGAAACCGTTCAGGCGATGTGTGCGGTTCGTGTCCTGCGTGTGTCAAACTGGATAAGTTTATCCATAGCGACCTGCACTTTGTCTTTCCTGTGAAAAAAAGAAAGGGCAGTTCAAGCGACACTGCTCCTATCAGCGATGATTATATAACGGAGTGGCGTGAACTGTTGTCAAAAGGTGCATATTTCAGCTACGACGACTGGTTGCAGAAACTCGATGTGGAGAACCAGCAACCTATGATTTATGAGCGCGAGAGCAATGAGATTCTGCACAAGCTCTCAATGCAGTCGCGCGAAGGCGGTTGGAAAATTGTCATCATCTGGTTGCCCGAAAAAATGAAAGAGGCTTGTTCGAACAAGTTGTTGAAGGTTATCGAGGAGCCTCCAAAGGATACTCTCTTTCTGTTGGTTTCTGAAGAACCCGAAAAGATAATACCCACGATTCTTAGCCGTACACAACGCATAGATGTTCCACGCATCGCAAGGGAGGATATGGAAAGGGGATTGTCTGCACGTTACGGGCTTACATTCGAGGATGCCACGCTAATAGCCCAGCAGAGTGGAGGCAATTGGGAGAAAGCCGAGGAATTGCTCTCTTTGAGCGATGAAAAGGCGCAATATCTTGATTTGTTCATGCAGCTGATGCGTGTGGCGTATGCCCGTAACATTCGTGACATGAAAGCATGGAGCGAGCAGGTTGCAGCCCTCGGACGCGAACGACAAAAGCGTCTGCTCGACTATTGCCAGCGCATGATACGGGAGAATTTCATAATGAACTTCAAGAACGATGAGATGTTATACATGTCGCAGGCAGAACGTAACTTCTCGGTACGTTTCTCTCCTTTTGTAAATGAGAATAATATCTTCGGGATTGTTGAGGAACTTTCCGAAGCACAAAGACATATAGAACAGAATGTTAATGCTAAAATGGTCTTTTTCGACATTTCGTTGAGAATGATTGTTTGGATAAAAAACAGATAAATGGATAAGAAATTCAAAGAAAATAATGGTTGTGCAGGTATTTGCTGCAGAGGTTGTGGCAAGATGGATGCACCGCTGAACACTTTCGACTGGCTTGCCGGTGTACCGGGAAACGAAGAATATACAGATATAGTTGAGGTACAATTCAAGAATACTCATAAGGGTTATTACAGGAACAGCAACAATATCCCTTTGCAAAAGGGTGATATCGTGGCTGTAGAGGCTGTGCCAGGGCACGATATCGGTGTGGTTACAATGACCGGTCGCCTTGTGTTGCTGCAACTTAAAAAGACGCGTCTCACCCCCGATAGTGAATTCAAACGAATTTATCGCAAGGCTCGCCCTGTGGATATGGAAAAATATGCCGAAGCAAAGGCGCGTGAGCATGATACCATGATACGTTCGCGACAGATTGCAAAGGATCTTAATCTTGATATGAAAATAGGTGATGTAGAGTATCAGGGTGACGGACAAAAGGCGATATTCTATTATATTGCCGACAACCGTGTCGATTTCCGTCAGCTCATCAAGGTGCTTGCCGATGTCTTCAAGATTAAAATAGAGATGAAACAGATTGGTGCGCGCCAGGAGGCCGGTCGCATTGGCGGTATCGGTCCTTGCGGACGCGAACTCTGCTGTGCCACATTCACAACAAATTTTGTCTCTGTATCTACATCCGCTGCGCGTTTTCAGGATATATCACTCAATCCGCAGAAGTTGGCAGGTCAGTGTGCAAAGCTCAAATGTTGTTTGAATTACGAGGTTGATGCATACGTTGAGGCTTCGCGTGGATTGCCTAACCGTGACATAGAACTTGAGACACAGGACGGAACATACTATTTCTTCAAGTGTGACATCATGCGTGGCGAGATAACATATTCAACCGACAAGCATATTCCTGCAAATCTCGTTACAATTAGCGGTCGCAGAGCATTTGCCATCATTGAGATGAATAAGCGCGGTGAGCGTCCTGAATCGTTGCAGGCAGACGGTCAGCGCGAAGTCAAGCGTTCTGTCGATTTGCTCGAGCAGGAGAATATCAACCGTTTCGATAACATGCAACGTGGTGGAAAGAAACGTCGCAAAGGTGGTCGTCCCGACCAGAGAAGAGGCAATGAGAGACGTGAAAACAAAAACAATCCTCCAAAAGCCGATTAATATCCTTGCGCTGCTGCTTCTGCTTTGTGCATGTGACGGAACCCGTTTCCACTCTTTTTCTTCATTGGATGGGGTGTGGGAACGCGATTCTGCAGTGACATATTCATACGCAAACCGTTACTCACCTTCTGAATTTTGCGGTTTGCAGATAGAGGCACGTACTGATGCCTCTTACTGTTATAAGAATCTTGTAGTGTGTGCCGACTTTTTTAATCTTAACGACAGTCTTTTGGCAAGTGACACCCTTATTGTGCCTGTTTATGGCGATGATGGTCGCCGTATCGGTGCAACGGCGGGAATGTTATACCAACAGAAAAGCAATGTCGTGCCGCAGAGTATCTCTTTTCGTGATTCTGTAACTATACGTCTTTATCATCTTATGCCTGACACTGCCTTGAAAGGTGTTTACGATGTTGGAGTAAGGCTTGTCAAGCTCGATTAGACTCTTGTAACTTCGCGGTCGGCATCGATGCGCAGGAACGTGAACAGCAGGATTGAAAAACCTAAAAACGAGGAACCGCCGTAGCTGAAGAACGGCAACGGTATTCCTATCACCGGCACAAAGCCAATCACCATGCCTATGTTTATCGCAAAGTGGAAAAAGAATATCGATGCGAGCGCATATCCGTAGGCTCGTCCAAAGGCACTGTTCTGTCTCTCTGCCAGTGCTATGAGACGTAGTATGAATACCACGAACAGTATCAGTATGAATGCAGAGCCAAGGAAACCCTGCTCTTCGCCTATGGTACAGAATATAAAGTCGGTATCCTGCTCCGGAACATATTTAAGTTTCGTCTGTGTGCCGTTCAGGAATCCTTTGCCTATAAGCCCGCCTGATCCTATTGCAATCTTTGATTGGTGTACATTGTATCCCACGCCCGAAAGGTCGTCCTTAAGCCCTAAGAGAACCTCTATACGCACCTTTTGATGAGGCTTAAGGACATTATGCATGACATATTCGCATGAATTGTAGAAAACAACCGAGCCAAGCAGGTATAGCGCAATCCAAAGGTTACGTTTTTCTTTGTTCAATCTTATCCGTAATAACATATATACAGCATTGAACATCAGAAGCAGATACTGTATTATCATTATGTTGAACTCGATGAGATATACGGCAATCCAATATGAGAGCAATGTTCCGGCAATATTGGTTATTGCAAGTACAAGGAATGTCTTGTCGTTCTTGCACCAGAATTTTACCATTGCTGTTGAGAATATCTGTATGAGTACCGTTACAGCGTACGGACCTACATTCATCGGAAGATTGTCGAACATTACTGCGTCATACTTTATTCCCACAACAAAATATACAACTGCGCTAACAGCCATAAGCAGGAATATGCCGGTCATTCCTTCGCGGTAGAGTACTATAAAGAGTGAAAGATATACAAGAGCACTTCCAGTTTCGTTCTGCGCTACAATAACAATCATAGGCAGCATTATTATAGCGATACTGCGTATTATGTCATTTCGGTTGTTTATGTTGAATTCTCGCCGTCCTACGTATGATGCAAGCATCAGCGTTGTAGCGAATTTCATGAACTCTGCAGGCTGTATGCTGAAAGGACCAAGTGATATCCATGAATGTGAGCCTTTGATGTCCTTGGCTATGAATATTGTCAATATACCTATGGCTATAGCGGCAATGTATATAAGCCCGGACAGGTCACGATAAGTGTCTTTCTTTATGCTGAGCAGTATTAATCCCGTAACAAGTGAAATTCCAATCCAAAGAGCCTGTTTGCCGCTTTTCTCGCTCTGGTTAAAGAATTCGAGGAAACTTGTTTCGATGTAGCTGTGGCTTGCACCGCATATAGCGAGCCAGCCCATTACAGCAAGTGTCAGGAACAGGACAACTGTAAACCAGTCTATTCTTGCAAATATGTTACCTCTCCTCTTTTCCATAGTAAATTTTACGTTTCTGTATCTTTTCGGCTTTCTTCTCGCTCTCTTCGGAGAGTGTTCCGTTGATATACTTTTCCATAAGCAGTGCGCCTATGGGGACACCATATTCTGCACCAAATCCGCCATTCTCCACATATACGGCAATTGCTATCTTAGGGTTGTTTCTCGGTGCGAATCCCATGAATGCAGAGTGGTCCTTTCCCTTGTTCTGTGCCGTTCCCGTCTTTCCGCAAACATCAAGTCCTGGAATGTCGGCAGCATAGCATGTACCCTCAGTGACGGCAAGACGCATACCCTTTATAATCTCTTCATATACATTGGCATCAACCATTGTCTTTTTGGGTGTCTTGAACTCAGAGCGTATTGTATCGCCGTCGATGGCTTTTACAATATGTGGAGTGATGTATGTTCCTCTGTTGGCTATTGTTGCACCAAGGTTTGCTATCTGCAACGGAGTGAGGGTAACCTCTCCCTGGCCTATCGATATACTTATGACTGTTACGGCACGCCAGTAATTGCTGTAGTGTCTTGTGTAGTAGTCGGCGTTGGGAATCATTCCGCGTACCTCACCCGGCAGGTCAACTCCCAGTCTGTAACCGAATCCCATGGAAACCATGTAGTCGCGCCACTTGTTCATGGCCTCTTTTGTGCCACTGTACTTTTCTGAAGCAAACATACGGTGCAATCCCCAACAGAAGTAGGCGTTGCACGAAGTTGCTATGGCAGGAGCCAATGATATTGGCGAAGAGTGGGGGTGACATCCCAAGCGGAATTTGTTCAGGACAAAGCCTTCGCTGCATGGAAAACTTGTTCTTGGGGTAACGATACCTTCCTGAAGAAAAACAGCGGCTTGCGAAGTCTTGAATGTGGAACCGGGAGGATATGTACCCATTATTGCGCGATTGAGCAATGGCTTGTTCTTGTCAAGGGCTAGTTCCTTGTGGTTCTTGCCTCGCTTGCGTCCTGAAAGCAATGACGGATCGTACGAAGGTGCAGAAACCATGCAAAGAATCTCTCCCGTCGATGGCTCAATGGCAACAATGCTGCCTATCTTGTTCTCCATAAGCCTCTCTCCCAATGCCTGCAATTCTATGTCAAGGCTAAGTGTTATATCTTTTCCGCGTACGGCTGCAGTGTCGAGTGCGCCGTTCATATATTTGCCCTGTATGCGTCCTCTGGCATCGCGCAGCAATACCTCTGTACCCTTCTCGCCACGCAGAACATCTTCGTATGATGCCTCGATGCCCTGCAATCCAATATAGTCACCTTGTTTGTAGTAAGGGTCTTTGTCCAGGACTTTTTGTGACACTTCTCCTATGTCACCGAGCAGAACACCTGCAACATCGTAGTTGTATTCTCGTATAGAGCGTTTGCGCACATAGAATCCCGGGAAGCGGAACATCTTTTCCTGAAAACGCGCAAACTCCTCACCGGAGAGGAGTGTCATGAAATCCTGCTCTGTGTATGTTGAATATCCCGGGTTGTATCTTTTGTCCTTTACCCGTTCCATTCTTGTGTTGAATTCGTCGAGTGTTATATCAAGGGCTTTGCACAGTTCGACTGTATCCACTTCCTTTATTTCGCGTGGAACAAATGTTATGTCGTACGACGGACTGTTATATACAACAAGTTTGCCGTTGCGGTCATACATCTGTCCGCGTGCCGGATAGATGGTCTTTTTGTAAAAGGCGTTGCTGTCGGCTTTGCTTTTGTAATCGTTATCGCTCACTTGCAGATTATATATCTGTATTATGTACGTGATGAGAACGAGGATTACAAACCCCGACAATATATATTTGCGATTGTCGTAACTATGGTCCTTCATCTTATTGTCGGCTTGAGAAAAACTCTGTTACGATAGTGAAAAGCATAGTAAGCAACGTGCTTGATACTACGCTTATAAGCAACATTAGCGGATTTGCCACAGTGAATGCTTCAAGTATGAAAAGTGCTGTAAAAAAAATAGATGTGCAGAGTACGGAATATACAATGTATCTGCTCCATTTCAGGCTTCTTGCACCTGGTATAAAGTCATCGGGTATCCCTTTGTGTGCAAAGGCTGATAGCAACGGATTACGAACAAATCCGAGAAGTGTGGCAGCCGCGGCATTGATGCCGGGAGTGTTGCAGAACATATCCACACACAAACCAAAGAGAAAACTCCATATAAGCAGTTCGTTACGTGTCGTGTGGCGTGGCAGCTTTATTATGAAAATGATGTATATGCACGCAGTGGCATATCCGAACAGATGTATCCGGCTGAATATAAGAACCTGTACAAGCACCAGCAGTACAAAGTTGCGAAACCTTATCAGCGTATTCTTTGTCATTTTTCCTCTAAACTTTTTTCAAGTTCGTCCTGTTCGTTTTTCCCGTTGCTCCCAACAATAAATACATTGCTCACAGCAGAGAAGTCAACGAACAACTCCACTTTTGCACGGTAGAAAAGTCCGTCTTCCGACTCTTCGAGGTTCTGAATGCGACCAACCGGAATATCTGCAGGGAATATCGATGAAAAACCGCTTGTCACAACAGTGTCACCCATTTCAAATGCTGCATATCGTGGCAAATCGACAAGATATGAGTATCGTGTATCGTTGCCGTCCCATTGCAGTGCGCAGAAGCTGTTGCTTCCCTTTACCCTGCAGTTGACCTTGCTCTTTCCGTTGAGCAATGGGAGAACTATTGAATAGTTTGCTGATGATTGATAGATTATTCCCACAACACCCTTTTCGCTGAATACACCCATCTCCTCATGCACTCCGTCGTTTATACCCTTGTCTATGGTTATATAGTTGTCGGTCTTGTTGAGGCTGTTGTTTACAATTCTTGCACTTTTATAATAGAATCCATCCGCCTTGTTGCGGGTAAACTCGTGAACGGCAAGCAGATTGTTATCTTTTAGCGTGTTCAGTTCGTTTCGGGTCTGTTCAAGTTCTTCGAGCAGTGTACGATTATGCTCTGTCAATATTTCGTTTTCACTCTTCAGGCTGAAATAGCTGTCAACATCCGTTATTGCAGAATATATGTTTCCGGCTACATTGTTTGCCGAGGTAAACATCACCGCGCTCTGATAATTGTTGAAACTGACAATAAGCACAAAACTGATTCCCTCCAACAAAGTGAAAAGGAACCAGTGATTGTGCTTTATCAGAAAATTCAATATCGTTTGCACGGCTGAATTCTTTATCTCATAAGGAATGATGCACTAAGGTCGTTCAAAGCAAGAGCTGTACCCTTTGCTACACAGTAGAGAGGATTCTCTGCAATGTGGAAAGGAATGTTTATCTTGTTTGAAAGACGTCTGTCCAAACCACGGAGCAATGCGCCTCCACCGGCAAGGTATATACCATTGTGTACAATGTCGGCATACAATTCGGGTGGTGTATGCTCGAGTGCGCTTATGATGGCATTCTCAATCTTGGTAATTGATTTGTCGATACAGTGTGCAATCTCCTGATAGCATACAGGAACCTCAATAGGCATGGCTGTTATGCGGTTAGGACCATGTACAATATAGTCCTGTGGAGCCTCGTCGCCAAGGTCGGTAAGGGCTGAACCTACATGAATCTTGATACGTTCAGCCATACGCTCACTGACACGTACATTGTGCTGACGGCTCATATACTCCTGAATGTCGGCTGTAAAGTCGTCACCGGCTGTACGCAACGAACCGTTTGAAACGATACCGCCAAGCGATATAACGGCAATCTCAGTGGAACCGCCACCTATGTCAACAACCATGTTTCCTTCGGGTGCCTGTACGTCAAGACCGATACCCAAAGCCGATGCCATAGGCTCGTATATCAGGTAAACGTCACGACCGCCTGCATGTTCGGCAGAGTCGCGTACGGCACGAAGCTCAACTTCGGTTGAACCGTAAGGCACACCAATTACCATGCGGAGCGATGGAGTGAACAGCTTGCTGCCCATATTTACCTTGTCGATGAGTCCGCGCATCATCATTTCGCATGCGTAGAAGTCGGCAATGACACCGTCTCTCAAAGGTCGTATGGTCTGTATGTTGGGGTTGGTCTTTTCGTGCATCTGCTTTGCCTTTTCACCAACCGCAATCATCTTCTTTGTTACGTCGATGGCTACAACCGATGGCTCGTCAACTACAATCTTCCCGTTGTATGATATGATGGTGTTGGCTGTACCAAGGTCGATAGCTACATCTTGTGTGAATGAAAAAAGTCCCATTCTCTGTCTCTCTGTTTTAAAAATTAATGTTTAAAGTGGCGGAAACCTGTGATAACCATTGCAACGCCGTTTGCATCGCAGTAGTCAACAGACTCCTTGTCGCGGATTGAACCGCCAGGATGAACAACTGCTGTAACACCAGCCTCGTGTGCTATCTGTACACAGTCGGGGAAGGGGAAGAATGCGTCGCTTGCCATTACGCTGCCCTCGAGAGAGAAACCGAAGTTGCCGGCTTTTTCGATAGCATGACGCAGTGAGTCAACACGTGAAGTCTGTCCCACACCGCTTGCAATGAGCTGCTTGTTCTTTGCAAGAACGATAGCGTTGCTCTTGCTGTGCTTTACAATCTTGTTTGCAAAGAGCATATCCTCTATCTCGCTATCCTTTGGAGCAACCTTTGATACAGTCTGCAAATCAGCCTCAGTCTCAACCTTTGCGTCGCGATCCTGTACAAGAACACCGTTCAATACGCTGCGGAAACTCTTTTCAGGCATTTCTGTTGACTTTTGGATGAGGATAATGCGGTTCTTCTTCTGCTTGAGGACCTCAAGAGCATCAGCATCGTAGCTTGGAGCAATGATTACCTCAAAGAAAATCTCATTAACCTTCTCTGCTGTAGCCTTGTCAACATTTGCATTTGCGATAAGCACACCACCGAAAGCCGATACCGGGTCACCGGCAAGAGCTGCATCCCAAGCCTCAGCCAATGTAGGACGTGATGCCAAACCGCAAGCGTTGTTGTGCTTGAGGATAGCGAATGTGGTCTCACCTGCAAAGTCGTTGATAAGCTCAACCGCTGCATTGATGTCAAGCAGGTTGTTGTAAGAAATCTCCTTACCGTGAATCTGCTCGAGCATGTCGTTGAAGTTGCCATAGAAAGCACCCTTCTGGTGTGGGTTCTCACCATAACGCAAAGACATTGGAGTGTCATTTGTCTGACGGAACGCGCTGTTGCTCTCCTTGTCGAAATAGTTGAAGATTGCTGAGTCATATGCCGATGATACAGCAAATGCCTCGCGAGCGAAGAAACGACGCTCCTCGAGTGTTGTCTGCGCACCGTTGTTCTTCAGAATCTCATGAAGCGGAGCATACTGTCCTTTGCTTGCAACAATAACAACGTCATTGAAGTTCTTTGCTGCACCACGGATAAGAGAGATGCCACCTATATCGATTTTCTCGATGATGTCAGCCTCAGGAGCACCCGATGCAACAGTCTGCTCGAATGGATATAGGTCAACGATTACAAGGTCAATCTCGGGAATCTCATATTCAGCCATCTGTTGCTGGTCTTTCTCAAGCTCTCTGCGACCGAGGATGCCACCGAATACCTTTGGGTGCAAAGTCTTTACACGACCGCCAAGGATTGATGGGTAGCCTGTGAGGCTCTCAACTGCGGTGCAGGGGATGCCAAGTGATTCGATAAACTGTTGTGTACCGCCTGTTGAAATAAGCTGAACGCCTTCTGCGTGCAACATTTTGATAATTTCATCAAGACCATCTTTGTAGAACACTGATACAAGTGCCGATTTGATTCTTTTTGTTGACATGTTTCTTAAATATTTTATGTTTATTACTCTCAAATTACAGCTAAGATACCGTACAAAAAACAGCATCCGTAATTTTCTGCGAAGTTAGCTCTTTTTGTGCGATTTTACACTATAAAGAACACTCTATTTTGTGCGGTTAAATATAAATATTTAAAAAAAAGATTATTCTTTTTGAATAGGATTATATAGGGGATGAAGCTGACTAAAAAGGCTCTTTTGTCGTTACACTCGCCCTCAAAATGCTCATTTACGTTTAGTAAACTGCGCTTTTTCGGGCTTCGCAAGCCTAAAAATAGCTCTTTTTATTCAACTTCTCACAAGATAGGGTGACCTTTTGGGTCACCCTATCTTTATCTTATCCTTTCTTCGGATGATCGATATTGTAATGCAATCCGCAGCTCTCCTTGCGTTCCATTGCCTGACGCATGATAAGGTAGCCGACGTTGATGATATTACGCAATTAGCACAGTTCGCGGCTGACTACGCTTTGTTTAAAGAGTTCTTCGGTCTCCTCATAAAGCAGGTCAAGGCGGTTCCATGCACGTTTAAGGCGCAGGTCGCTACGCACAATGCCAACGTATGTACTCATTATCTGCTGCACCTCCTTGGCATCCTGTGAGATAAGCACCATCTCTTCGTTCATCTTTGTGCCTTCGTCGTTCCACTCGGGAATACTCTCGTTGTAGCTGTACTCCTCAAAATGTTCAAGTGAATGCTTTGCCGCCGCGTCGGCATAGACAACTGCTTCGATAAGTGAGTTGCTTGCCAGGCGGTTTCCACCGTGCAGTCCTGTGCATGAACATTCGCCAACTGCATACAGCCTGTGTATGCTCGATGCGGCGTTGAGGTCAACCTTTATACCTCCGCACAGATAGTGTGCTGCCGGGGCAACGGGGATATAATCCTTAGTTATGTCAATGCCCAGCGAGAGACACTTTTCGTAAATATTGGGGAAGTGACGTTTGGTCTCTTCGGGGTCCTTATGTGTAACGTCAAGATATACATGTTCGTCACCGCGCAATTTCATTTCGTTGTCAATGGCACGTGCTACAATGTCACGTGGAGCAAGAGACAGACGCGGGTCATACTTTTGCATGAATTCCTTGCCGTTCTTTGTGCGAAGAATGCCACCGTATCCGCGCATGGCTTCTGTGATAAGGAACGATGGGCGGTCGCCCGGATTATATAGTGCAGTGGGGTGAAACTGTACGAATTCCATATCCTTTACAGTTCCTTTGGCACGATATACCATTGCTATACCGTCACCTGTCGCAACAAGTGGGTTGGTGGTGGTCTTATACACGGCACCGCAACCGCCGGTTGCCATCAGTGTTACCTTGCTCAGGAATGTATGTACTTCGTTTGTGGCAATGTCAAGAACGTATGCTCCGTAGCACTCGATGTCGGGTGTCTGGCGTGTCACCTCTATACCCAAATGGTGCTGGGTGAGAATCTCTATGGCGAAATGGTTGTCGAATATGGTTATATTGGGATGCTTGCGCACAGCTCTTATGAGTGACTCCTGTATCTCAGCTCCGGTGTTGTCGGCGTGGTGCAGTATGCGGAACTCAGAGTGACCGCCTTCGCGGTGCAGGTCGAACTCGCCATTCTCATTGCGGTCGAATTCTACACCCCAGTCGATGAGTGCCTGAATCTGCGACGGTGCTTCGCGGACAACCTTCTCGACAGCTTCGCGCTCGCTTATCCAATCGCCGGCAATCATTGTGTCCTCGATGTGTTTCTCAAAGTTATCGACCAACATGTTTGTTACCGATGCGACACCGCCTTGTGCGAAATAGGTGTTTGCCTCTTCCAATGTGGTCTTGCATATAAGTGCAACCTTGCCTTTGTCTGCAACCTTCAGCGCGTAACTCATTCCGGCAATACCGGAACCAATTATCAGAAAATCGAATCTCTTGACCATCTCTTTTTGTTGTTTTAGAGTCTGTCGTTCACTTTAATTGTCCTCAAAAATACAAAAAAGTGAAATAAAAACTTTTATATATGTGATTTTTTGTAGAAAAAATCTTACTCTTCTTCTTTTATAGCTGATATATTTCGCATCAGTTGTTCGTATCCGCAGCGTTCAACGGCACTCTTTGCAAAGAGGGTGTCGTATTGCTCTCTGGTGAGATTTTGCCATTTACTTACGTCCATTTTCAGCAGTTCATCACTCGGCTTGAACTCAGGAGTATTGTTGGGCGTGGAGAACCTGTTGTGCGGGCATGCTTTCAGGCAACAATCGCATCCGTAAAACCTGTTTTCCATCTTTTTACCGATGTTTTCGGGTAACTCTCCTCTGTACTCTATGGTGAGATACGACAGGCATTTGCGGGCGTCGAAGCCATCGTCGGATAGTGCGCCGGTGGGGCAGTTGTCGATACATTTTCTGCATTTGCCACAATGGTTTGCAGTGAAAGGTTCGTCGTATTCCAATTCTGCATCAATCATCAATTCGCCAAGAAAAAAGTATGAGCCTTTGTGCGGAATTATAAGCTGTCTGTTGTTGCCAATCCAGCCTATGCCGGCTTTTACTGCCCAATGGCGTTCAAGAACCGGAGCTGAATCGCAGAAGGCACGTCCTTTTACGGGGTGAACGGCATTAATGTTGTTCAGTAATGTGTACAGCTTGTCTTTTACAATTTTGTGATAGTCGTTGCCTATGGCATATGAAGCCATTCCTTCGACAGGGTGTGACGGATAGTAGTTCAGGGCTACAACAACAATGCTTTTGCATCCCTCAACAAGCAGTGTTGGGTCGAAGCGTTTTTCGCAGTTGCGCTGAAGGTATTGCATTGTGCCGTGATATTCCTGTGCAATCCATTGGTTGTACAATCGGATTACATCATCAGGCACAGCTTCTGCTTTGGCTGTTCCACAAATGTCAAATCCGAGGCGTAGTGCCTCGGATTTTATGAATTGTGTCAGTTCTGCCTTATCCATTATTCGAAAGTCTTGAAACTGTATCCCTGTTCCAACAACCACTCTATTGCACGTGGCAAAGCATATTTAAGGTTCTTTTCAGCCCTTAAAGAGTCGTGGAATGTTATAATAGAACCGTTACGGGTATATCTTTTTACGTTGGCAAGAACATCTTCTCCTTTCATGCGGTAGCTGTAGTCACGTGTTACAAGGTCCCACATTACAAATTTATACCGTTTGCTTATCTTGCGGTACAGTCTGTGGTTCAGGAATCCGTGCGGCGGACGGAACAGGTTGCTATGAATGAGAGTGTCCGCTTTCTCAATATTGCTGATATACCTGTCTGTGTCTATAAAAAGCCCTTTCAGATGATTGAAGGTGTGGTTGCCCACCTTGTGTCCGTTATCAACCACATACCGGTACTCCTGCGGATGTTTCCGTACATTGTCACCCACCATAAAGAATGTAGCCTTTATGCCGTACTTGCCCAACAAGTCAACCACCCATGGCGTTACAACGGGTATAGGTCCGTCATCAAAGGTCAGATAAACGACCTTTTCATCGGGGTTCATACGCCACAATGCCTTGGGGTATAGATTACGGAATATCTTTGGTACTTGCTCAATAAACATATTATCAGTAGTTCAGCACGTATGGTGCATATTTCTCAACGTTACTTTCGTAGATATTCTTAATCTCCTTTATAATGCTCTCCTGACCGCCGTTCAGGTTTTCAGCCATCTTGTATGCCGATGCTATAATCTGCAACGATGCGATAATCTCCTCGGCGTCGCTCTCCTGCAGTCTGTTGACATTATACTTTTTCAGGCGTCTGTTCTCGCTGTTGCAGATGTGCTTGAGTGTCTCGGCAATCTTCTTGTCGAGAGAGGGAATGCTTGCAACGCTGCCAAGAACCTCATATGTATAATCAATCAGTTGCAGTTTGCGGTCGATGCTGTTCTTGCTCAATCCGTTCTTGCTGTTCTGGATTGAATTGCATTCAACCTCGATGCTCTTTGCAAGGATATTTGCAAGTCTGTTCAACGGTATTTCATCTGCACCATCGTTGCCAAGAATATGTATTGCCTGGGTAAGGATGTTCAGACGCTGATAAATGAGTACTTCGTTTCTTTGTTGTGGTCTTAGTCCGTTATACCAATCTAAGTATTCAATTTGCTCGTTCAGTGCAGCCGATGCAATCTTTGTGTATTTCTCCTGCAACTCAGAGGCTTTCTCATTGTCGGTTGTCCTGTCGTGGATAATCTTGTATGCTGCAGCAACAGCCATGCTGTTGTCTCTTATGGCATCATAAGGTATTATCTCGTGTGGGAACTCTTCGTACCACTTGTCAAGAAGTGCAAGAATCTTTTCATCCGGCTGCTGTTTCTTGAACATTATCTGTGACAATGCCGATATAAGGTTGCGGTGAGTGTATATCATGCGTCTTATGGTTTCATCGGCATAATAGTCCTCGTTGTTCTTTACCTCGCCCCATTTGAAACGGTTCATTATATTGTCGTAGAAACGCTCTATGTCAACCGGGTGACCTGTCTCGTTGTTGTAATGTCCCAACTCTTTCCAGTTGAATGGAGATATGCGGTATGCAAGTCCTTCGTGAATGAAGAAGTTCTGCAATACGGCAGGGTAGTTGCTGTCGCCTACCGTCATCGACATATATATCGGACGCTCCCAGTTAGCATTGGCAAGCATGTCGAAGATTATGAATTCATAGCGGTAGAGTACCTCCTTGTCGCTCAAATCAATCTCCATATATTCCGGCATCTTCTCCTTGTATTCTTCGGGAATCATCATGCCTGAGCGTTTTACAGCTTCGGCATCGATTGGAATATACAATACTTCCGGTATCGCTTTCTTTCCGATGCTGCGGGCATAATCGGCAAGCATTGCACCATGCTCGGCATAAGCCTGTGCCTGTGCCAAAGCCTCTTCGAACTCGCCGGCTGATACCATATTCTGGTACTGTGCCTTGTTGCGCACGAGCTTGCTGTATTCGCTGTTACCTCTCTCTTCTATAGCTCTTCCCTCTTTTTCAAGCTCATTCTTGATGTAGCTGAAAACCTCTTCTACAACAAGACGACCTTCTGACTTCTGTTTTGCATCAGCTTCGTAAATCCAATACTTGCTGATGTTGTTCATCTCAAAAGGATTGTTGCCAAATACCTTTGCTTTCTCCGGGTTCTCTTCGAAATATCTCTTTGCAAGTTCGGTGGCACGTTTATTCAGAATTTCGATGCTTCCGTTTGCGTTGCCTGCGTAGTCGATACGCTTCATTGTAATTGGCAGGCTTGGTGAATCGTATGCAGGACGGCGCATTTGGTCGATATACCAGTCGGTCTGCAGATATGATAGGTTACATACACGTGCATCGGTACGTTCTTCCTCAACCTCCTGATTATACCATAGGGGGAATGTGTCGTTATCACCACAGGTGAAGATAATCGGGCAACCATCATCGGGCAATGTGTTCAGATAGTTCTGACCAAAGTCGCGGCATGCGTATCTTCCGCTACGGTCGTGGTCGTCCCATGTCTGTGATACCATCTGTACCGGAACAAGAAGAGCTGCAACGGCAACAATACTGTTTATAAGTATGCCCTCTTTCTTTGTGTATTTTTTGATAAGCTCCACAATTCCGGCTACGCCCAAGCCAATCCAGATTGCAAAGGCATAGAATGAACCTGCGTATGCATAGTCGCGTTCGCGTGGCTGTCCGGGTGTCTGGTTCAGGTACAACACAATGGCAATACCCGTCATAAAGAAGAGCATGAATACAACCCACAACTGCTGCTTGCCCTCTTTGCCACGTCCCCATTGCCACATAATGCCAAGCAAGCCAAGGATGAGAGGCAATGCAAAGAATACATTGCGTCCTTTATTTTCTTCGAGTTGTTCGGGCAAATCATTGTTGTTGCCTATGAGTACTTTGTCAATGAACGGCACTCCTGTTATCCAGTTGCCATGCTCTGCCTCTCCATTGCTTTGGATGTCATTCTGACGACCTACAAAGTTCCACATGAAATATCTCCAGTACATGAAGTTTATCTGGTAGTTTATGAAGAACCTTATATTATCCCACTGTGTAGGCATCTTGATGTATGGTACTCCTGTGAATGCTGTATTCTCGGCACGCACGGTGTTTGTTATAGGCTTGCCCACCCACTGCTCATATTGCTGTGCATGGTCGCTGCTGTACATACGTGGGAAGAACATGTTCTGCACATAGTTGTACTCCTTGTTATAGCCTATAATCTCATATCTGTCAGGCTCGTTGGCATCCTTTTTCTCAACACGTGAATAGATAGGGCTTGTTTCGTCGAAGCTGTATCTTTTCTTTGCCTTGTCAATCTTTATTTCGGAACTGAATGCCTGTCCGTAGAAGAGCGGACGTGTTCCGTACTGCTCACGGCTGAGGTATGTTCCCAAAGTAAAGATATCTTCGGGTGAGTTCTGGTCCATCGGGGTGTTTGCCGAAGAACGCACAACAATCAAGGCGTACGATGAATATCCCACCATAATCAGCAACAGGCATAGGAATGCTGTATTGAACGCCCTGATGCTTATAAGGAACTTCTTGCCGGTTGTGACAATGCCTTTGTTTATTGCACCGGTTATGTTCTTGCTGTATATGCATACAAAATAGATGGCTGCAAGAACAATTATGCCAAGGATTACACTTGCTGTCACCTTGTGCCCGTAGAACGGAATACCCAACAGTGCCACAGAGAGTGTGAACACTGTTGCAATGCTCTTTTGGCTTTTGCCTTTCTCTGTAAGATATACACCATAGATGAGTGTGCTTG
Organism: Bacteroidaceae bacterium; assembly: GCA_017631585.1. Classification (GTDB taxonomy): domain Bacteria; phylum Bacteroidota; class Bacteroidia; order Bacteroidales; family Bacteroidaceae; genus HGM04593. Next base: position 14,611 of record JAGBSZ010000202.1, on the reverse strand, counting down.
CAAGGATAATGATATATATTATCAATCCGGTGTTGAATGGCAAGTTAAGAACATTTACAAAGAGCAGTTCAAACCATCCGCCCACTTTCACAACTCCGGGGACAATTCCGTAAAGGAGTATTGCCACTATAACAGCAGAAACTGCCAAAGCCAGCAATGAGCCTTTGAAGTTTGCCTGAGGATATTTCTTGTAATATACCACCAATACTATGGCTGGGATACAGAGCAGGTTGAGCAAGTGTACTCCGATAGAGAGTCCCATAAGGTATGCTATGAGCACCAACCAGCGGTCGCTGTGTGGGGTATCGGCATTCTCTTCCCATTTAAGTATAAGCCAGAATACAACAGCAGTGAACAGTGATGAGTAACCATAAACCTCACCCTCCACTGCGCTGAACCAATATGTATCGCTCCATGTGTATGCCAATGCACCCACAACACCCGATGCAAGTATTGTAATCATCTGTGCCTTTGTCATTGTGTCGCCTTTGCCCACAATCAGTTTGCGTGCAAGGTGTGTGATGCTCCAGAAAAGGAACAATATACCCAGGGCACTTAGTATTGCCGACATTATATTTACCATCAGGGCAACCTTGTCGGGGCTTGCAAACATCGAGAAGAAATTTGCTGTAAGCATAAAGAACGGCGCACCGGGCGGGTGACCAATCTCCAACTTGTTACCGGACAGGATAAATTCCGGACAATCCCAGAAACTTGCGGTAGGCTCAACAGTCATGCAGTATGTTACGGCTGCAATCAGGAATGTAACCCAACCGAGTGTGTTGTTTAGAATTTTGAATTGTTTCATTATATCGAGTAGTTTTTATTTGCCCATGCAATGTTTGCGAGGTCCATAACACCCCAAAATCGTGCAAATTTACCTAATATAAAGGACAGAACAAAATATTACCTGATAAAATGGATTTATGTTAAGAATTATTATATCAATACTTTTTATACAGGGTCAATATCATAATACATTGAAATGGCACGGTAGCGTGGCATTTGACAGTAGGCTTGTTGAATATTCTGCAACACTTCGTTTATCTTGTACTGCGACAATCCGTTTTCGACCTTGAGTACAATCTTGCGTATATACAGCTGCTTGATTCTTGCCACCGGCGGAAGGTCCGGTCCAAGAATGCGATTGTCGAAAATATCGCGCATACGCTTGGCAATAATGTCGGAGAACTCTTCGAGTACATGTACGTCGCGATGCTTCATGTATATATAAACAAGTCGATAAAAAGGAGGATAATGGAATAGCATACGCTCGCTCAACTGCTGGTTGTAGAACGATGTATAGTCGTTCTTTACAATCTGCGGTATTACGGCTGCATCACTCATTCTTGTTTGCAGAAACACTGTTCCCTGTCCATTTTTTCTTCCTGCACGTCCGGCAACCTGAGCCATCAGTTGGAATGCACGTTCGGTAGCTCTGAAGTCGGGGTAGTTGAGCAACGTGTCAGCATTTATTATACCCACAACAGCAACATTGTCAAAGTCGAGACCTTTTGAAACCATCTGAGTGCCTATGAGAATGTCTGTTTTCCCTTGCTGGAAATCTTCGATAATCTTTTCGTATGCAGTGCGTGTGCGTGTGGTGTCCAAATCCATTCGTTCTATGCGCGCCTCAGGGAAAAGATTCTGCAAGTCATCCTCAATCTTTTCTGTTCCGTAGCCGAGAGTCATGAATTTCTTCTCTTCGCAGTTGGGGCAGTGAACGGGGGCAGGAGTGGTGTATCCGCAGTAGTGGCATACGAGTTTGTTGCTGTTTTTGTGCAGAGTTAAGCTCACATCACAATGTTTGCAACGTGGAACCCATCCGCATGTTTTGCACTCCATCTGTGGAGCATAGCCGCGTCTGTTCTGAAAAAGAATAATCTGCTTTTTCTCTTTCAGAGCATTGCTCATTGCCTCGACAAGCGGGTCGGAAAATGTTCCTACTGTCTGTTTCTTGCGGCTGTACTCTGCCATGTCTATGACTTCGATGTGCGGCAGTTTAACTTCGCGGTGACGTGTGGTAAGGTTCACAAGAGCATATTTGCCTGTTGTTGCATTGTAGTAGCTGTCGATTGATGGTGTCGCGGTGCCAAGCAGTGTTTTTGCGCCGTAAAGCGATGCAAGGACTATTGCTGCATTACGTGCATTGTAACGTGGGGCAGGGTCCTGTTGTTTGTAGCTGTTCTCATGCTCTTCATCGACAACAATCAACCCCAGTTTTTTGAATGGCAGAAATAGCGAAGAGCGCACTCCGAGTATTATTTCGTACGGCTCGTCGCTCAACTGTTTTTTCCAAATCTCAACTCTCTCTGCATCAGAAAACTTTGAATGATACACGCCTATCTTATTCCCGAATACGCGGCGTAGTCTTTCGGTAATCTGTTTGGTGAGAGCTATTTCGGGCAACATAAACAGTACTTGCTCGCCACGCTCCAGGGCTTCTGTTATCAGGTGAATGTATATTTCGGTTTTTCCGGCAGATGTTACACCATGCAAAAGGGTAACGTTCTTTTGCTTGAAACTATCCTTTATCTCTTCAAATGCCTTTTTTTGTGCGTCGTTAAGGATATTTTGTGGAGCAATCTTCTCACTTTCTCGTGCAAGTCTGCCTATTTCAACCTCGTAGCTTTCAAATATCCCTTTATCCTGAAGTTCTTTATAGATGTTTTGGGAAACCTGTGCCTCCTCCAAAAGCTTGTGCTTTGAAATCTCTTTGGAATTCTCGCTGAAGGGAGTTGTGGCTTGCAGATATGTGGCGAGCAGGCGTTTCTGTCTTGGAGCGCGTGAAAGAGACTGGAGAATAAGGTTTATCCCCTTTTCATCGCGACATCTTGCTGTGAGGCGCACACGTTGCTCGGTGCGTGGCTTGAATTCTCCTTTCAAGCCTTGAGGTATGGCGGCTTTGTAAATCTCGCCAAGGGAGCACATGTAGTATCTGGCTATCCAGTCCCACAATTTTATCTGTTCGTTCAGCACAATCGGTGCTTCGTCGAGCAATTCTCTTATGGGACGTATCTCGTAATTGTTGTTCGGGTTATTGTGCAATGACGATACAAGTGCCGTATATGTAACCTTTTTGCCAAAGGGTACGACGACTCTGCATCCGGGGATTATTTTCCCTTTCAGTTCCTCCGGAATACTGTATGTAAATGTTCCGGGCAGCGGTAATGGCAATATGACATCGACGAAATTACTCATTCTATTGCGAAGGTATTAAAAAGCCGTCAAATGACAAAAATAATCGGCTTGCTTCCCTTTTTTGTGAAAAAAAATATATTTTTGCGATGTGGTTTTAAAAGCCATCCGTTTTGAAATGAAAAAGATAATTCTGTTTGTCCTGTTGCCGATGCTTTTTTCGTGCGGTGTTTCTGATGAACGTATCGACGCTTATGAGCGCGCAACGAAAAAGGTGAAAAAGGCATCCTCTTCCGAGGCTCTGGAAATGATTGCCTATGATTTGCATAAGGAGCTTTACGAAATAGATGCAAAGGAGGATTTGAGCCTTGCGCAGATGAAATCCCTTGCTGTTGCCGGAAATCAGGAATGCAAGGAAGTTGTTGAGGCTGTAGCCAAAGCCAAGTCTCTTTTCGATGAGGCTTTGTCGGATAAAGAGACTGTATATTATCTGGAAAGGATTTCTGATAATATAAAACAATAAAAAATGTCAGCTTATGCTGACATTTTTTATTGTTCCACTTTATGCAAGTCCGTTCCTGCCGGGCTCTGGAATGCCTTTAGTCCGTATTCTGGCAATATGGCATATATGTATTCAAAAATCTCGGCTTGCAGATGCTCATACGCCACCCACGCGGTGTTGCTTGAGAAAAAGTATAGCTCCAATGGTAATCCGTGGGCTGTAGGTTGAAGCTGTCGCACCATCACTATCATCTCCTTGTGTATTGCCGGGTGGTTGCGAAGCCACTCTTCGAGCCACTCTCGGAAGAGTGTCAGGTTCACTTGCTTCTGTTCTTCATCAGCCTTTATCAATCCTTTCTTTATAAGGTTCTTTCTCAGTTCACCTTCGCAGAATGTGATTGAGTTTGTGTCGATGTTTATCGAACGTTTTACGCGTCGTCCACCGCTGCTGAACATTCCTCGCCAGTTCTGGAACGAATCGCTTACAAGTGCGTATGGAGGTATGGTTGTGATTGTCTTGTCCCAATTCTGCACCTTTACTGTGGTAAGTGTCACATCTATTACAAAGCCGTCTGCTCCATATTTTGGCATGGCAATCCAGTCACCTGGGCGTAACATGTCGTTTGCAGACAGCTGTATTCCGGCAACAAGTCCCAGGATACTGTCCTTGAATACCAGCATCAGTATTGCGGCGGATGCACCAAGTCCGGCAAGGAGGTTGCTCGGGTCCTTGTCAAAGAATATGCTTACTACAACAATGGCTCCAATGCTTATTACAACAATCTTGAGCATCTGGAAAACACCTTGCAGAGTGTGGTCCTTTGTCTTTTCCGACTCGTGCGTTATCTGGTATAACGATGTGAATATTGTACACAACAACCCTACACCGATTATGGCAATGTATGCTTTGCACAATTTCATGCAGAATACAAGAATTGTGCTGTCGGCTTCCAGAATAAACGGCAATATGAAACTTGCTATTATACCTGGAACAAGCCTGCAAAGATTCTTTAGTGTGTCGTTATTTAGCAGAATGTCGTCCCACTTGCTTGTGGTGCTGTTTGTGAAACGGCGCACAATGGGTATTACCACCTTTTTGCTGAAGAACTCACAGATGTAAAAGAGCAGAAACGCTCCTATGATTATTACAGCCCATTGCAACAGTTCGTTGTGCCCTGTGTCTATTCCTAAATCTTTAAGCAACTGCTCTTCCATTGTCAATCTTTTTGATTGTTATAATCAGAAAATATATGCCAATGATAGTTGCCACATATTGTTTTTGGATTTGATTGTCTCCAAGCCGTCAATCAGGCTCATATTCTCCAATCCTCTATATTCATAATTCTGCCCGAGCGCAATGTTGTAATTTGCGTGCAGCTGCAAATGGTTGAACAGAACAAATCCTAATCCTACGTTGAGACTGAAGTAGCTTTCGTTGTATTTGAAGTATTTGTCCGATATATCCTTTACATCGGAAAGATTCTCAACGTCTCTTAGTCTCTGTCCGAACTCCTTTTTACCGAATGTGTATCCCCACTGCGGACCTACTGCCACAAATGGAGTCAGGAAATTCTTTATTGCAGGCAGTCTCAGTTCGTAACGCAGATAGAGAGGGATTTCTATGCTGCTCTTCTTGTATGTGTCTCCATCGATTGCCACACCGCTTTCTGAATATAATGCACCGGCTTCAACTCCCAATCCCAAAACAGGAGCTATGAATTTCGCCATCGGACCTACGTACCAGCCTGTGTGCCCTTCTTTGATTCCTTTTATGTTTTTGGGTGCTTCCGGTAGGTTGACACCACCCTTTATGCCCCAATCAAACTGTGCTGTGGCAGGAACAGCAATAAATAGGCTGAGAGCCAATAGTATAACAGTAATCTTTTTCATACTTGGTCTTTTTTTATTTATTAAACAAAAACGATATTGCCATAGGTATGACAATATCGTTTCAATACCTTACTCATTGCAAATGAACAATAAAATAAGTATGTAAACAAAAGTTTTATGAAAAAGTTTATTAAAATTTATCTTCTTGTGCGTCTTACAGATACAGTTCCGGAATTGTTGGTGCTTGGGGCTTTTGCCTTTGGCTTATTAATGTTACTGCTCTTTTTCACTGTGCTTTTTTCGCTTTTCTTTATTGTTGGTCGCGCAGTGGCTCTGCTTTTTACCACTTTTTTGTCCTCTTTTTCGGATTTTATAGTGTCATTGGCAACCTCTTTTGCAGCATTTATCGAATCCTGACGTATTTCAGCAGCCGTTTTGGTGTTCCATAGATTAGTTTCAAAATCCTTTAGTTGCTGCTCGATTCTCTCTTGTTCTTTCTTTATTGCTATAGAGTCTTTGCAGTATTGTGATATCGCGAGATTCTTGGCATTTACGGTCTTGTATATGTCGCCTTTGTACAGTCCTCTTGTAAAAAAGTCGTCGAATGTAGTCTGTGCAACATTGTTCAAACTGCTTACCATAACTTTGTTCTGTGCAAGATAAGGCTTGATGTCGTTGTAGTCAATCCAAAACATCGGATATTTTGTTACCTCGGCTGCAAATTCTCCTGCTCTGTGAAGAACGGGGCAGATAGCTGTTATATGTTTTCCGTATGTTCCATTTTGTTGGTTATAATAATGGCTTTCCTTTACGTAATAGCTAAGAACCTCTGCGCTTGGAACATCGCTGTTTCCCACAATCAGTTTTCCGTTGTTCTCTTCGTAATATATACGATAGTTCTCAAGCATTGTCTTAGGCTCCATCTTGTTCTCCTCTGTGAACGATTCGTAACCGTCAAGGTTGTATTTGTATGCAGTGATGTCACCCGAAAGAACAAGGCGGAACATCAGTGTAAAAAGGTTTACACTTTCTCCCATTGGCTCTACCGGATAGTACAATGTTGCATTATTCTCAACATCAAGATTTATGGAGCGGTATATGTCACGTCTCCAATCAACATCCTTTGGAACGGATCTGTTGGGGTATTGTGCTTTTGTCCTTTCGGTGAGTTTAATGTTTACGGCACTCTCCTTCTTCTCTGTAGTGTTCTTACCTCTGCGTGTCGGAGGCTGTGCATTGGCATTCAGTGCAAAGACAAAAAATGCCAAAACTATCAATATTCTACTGATGTAATGCATAATATTGTATTGTTTACTGTTTTTTTAGTTTATAATAACCTCAAGTGTGGTTGGTAAAAGACGTTCGATATTGTCAGGACCAATGGCTCTTACGTGTGAAATATAGAATCTCTTACCGCGTCCGAGGTTGCGGAACATATCTTTCTGCTGTTGTGAGAATAATTCTCCTTGCGATTTCAACGGAATTGCATTACCCATATTGTCGTAGAAAACTGTTTCAAAGGATAGAACTTTGAATCCAATATTCAACAAACCATCATCTATGGCAGCAACAATACCGTTTGTACTCATCAGCGACTGCTTGCTGAAAGGCGCACCTCCTCTGTAGCGCTGTGTATTTCCGTCTTTATCCTTGAACTCTATGAATGGCATTGGGTCGGGAAGTTGTCTTACTCTAAAGGCATATTCGCCCATACTGCGGCTCTTGCCATCTTCATTGCGTGCTGCAACACCAATCTTTACCTCTTCTCCTACCTTTGTGGGGGTAACAATGAATCCACCCTTACCATCGCTCTCTATTTTGCCGTTGCCATTGGTAATGGATGCAGATATCCTGTTGGCAGCTACACCCGGAACAGAGATACTCACTGGGTTTGAAAAACCTGCGTATAACACATTCATCAGTGATGCACTTACTGTAGCTGTCGGCTCTACAACGGTATAGTTCTGTGAAAAATCATAACGTGTCTGCATACCACCGCCATCGTTCACAAGCATATAACCATTCAAAGTATAGTCGCCGGTCTTGTTGCACTGTACAGAATATTCTCCGTTATTGGAATCGAGAGGCTTGTCGTTTATGAATATCTGCGGACGTTGTGTTGAATCGACTGCCGCCAGAATAATCTGTGCCGAGAATTCACTGCCGCGAACTACATTTCTTGATGTGGGGATAACCAATGCCTGAATTTGATTCACGCGTACGTCACCCATGTCAATATTGTTGGCAAGAGAGTGTAGTACTTCACCCTCGACGTAATGTACGTCGTTCTGAATCTTTGTAAGCAGTGTTATTGCCGCTATGGCAGGCATGCTCTCAAAATGATACTCCTGCCAGTTTTTCAACAATGATATGTCTCTTTGTGGAACATCTGTGCTGAGGCTGGTCTTTATAATCTCTTTAAGAATAGAGTCGTTTGTCATTTCGAGCATATTTGTTCTATACTCGGTTATTGCGTCATAGAGCAAATTACCTTCGCCATCCACAGGATTGAGCATCACCTGGGTTGCCGCTTCGAGGTCCTCGCGGTTCTTTAGGTTCTTTACATCGCCCTCCTCACCATCGGCTTTCTTGGCAATGCGAACCTTCAATCTCTCTGCAAGATTGTATATGCTATCGGACATTTCTCTTACTTCGCATGCACGCTCGTACCATTCACGAACCTTCTCGGGGTTCTGTTGCATGTGCATCTCAAAGGCATCGTAAAGAGCATCATTCTGCCTTCCGGTACTCTCAGAACTCTTTGAGAGGCTTTCATCGACAAGCGTAAAACCGTTCAGCACGTCCGATGAAACGTTCAGCGCAAGCATCGCCATCAGAAGAACGTACATCAAGTTAATCATCTTCTGACGTGGAGAAACTTTTTGTTTTTTTACCTTCATCGTCTGAATGTATTAGATTTGTGGACGGTTCATGTTTGTTGTCATTGCCTCAATCATGCGGGCATATAGGGCATTCAGTTCTTCAACCTGGTCTGCCATCTTCTTGGTCTGTTCGTTCACCTTGTCTATTGAATCGAGCTGACCGCCGGCACTGCGCAACTGTACTTCGTACAGAGCATTCATACCTGTAAGGTTGCGACCGAGGGTTTCCATCTCCTGCATGTAACGGCCAAGAGTCTCGCTCTGTTCTGAAATACGCTGGATAGCTTCGTTCAATGCGCGTACCTGCTCTACATACTCTTCGGTAGCCTTATCCATCTCGTTGATATTCTCCACATTAGGAGCCTGTATGTTACCAACAACCGGCATAGCTCCGGTAAATGGAACTCCACCCCCAACGGTAATCGGTGCCTGTTGGGTAACAGGTTGTTGAACTGTTGTTGGTATTTGAGGTACTTCTGTGGTTGCAGGTGTAACTTCTTGGGCAACAGGAGTGGTTTCTGCTACCTGATTTACTGAAGGAATAACGCCGCCCGCTACAATAGGACCATTGATTATTACAGGCTGTCCCATTGCAACAGCCTCTTCTCTCTTCTCTTCCTCTGCAACCTCGTATGGACGCTCAAAACCTGAGAAAAAGAATACAAGCACCTCTGTACCCATACCTACAAATAGCATGATGTTTGCACCTGCAATATGAGTAAGTTTGAATAGTGTACCCAGAATAACGACTGCCGCACCCCAGCTGTAGAGGTAGTTTAGAATAGTCTTACCTCTTGCTGAATCCATAAAAGCCTGTATGGCACGTATAAAGTTCTTAGCCTTTTTCATATCTTGAAAGTATTTGTTCTGTAATTACTTCTGTTATTTTCTGCGGTTTTGACCGGCATAGCTTCGTACGCAGCGGAAGCCGATGTAAGAACGAGATTCGTTCTGATATTCTGATGTACGTGTAGCACCTTGTATATATCTTACGGGATCTTTCCAAGAACCTCCTCTTACAGATTTTTTCTTCAAACTGTATGGGTCTTCGAGTGCAGCACGGTACTGCAGGTTTGGATTAATATCGCTCATCTGCAATACTCCTGCTTCGGTATATACGGTAGATGTCCATTCTGCAACGTTTCCTGCCATGTCATACAATCCGTTTGAGTTTGCCGAGAATATGCCACATTGCGATGTGATGAGGCTGCCATCCTTTGTATAGTTTCCGTCACCGGGCTTGTAATTTGCATAGTAGCATCCTTCCTCGCTTTTTGTATCATTCTGCTCCCAAGGGTATTTGCTCGCCTCTTTACCTCGCGCCGCAAACTCCCATTCAACCTCCGAAGGCAGACGGTAACGCTGTATCCATTTTGCCTGTGCTCCCAATCCTTTCAGCAAGTACTCGGTGCGCCATGCGCAGAATGCATTTGCCTGCTCCCAACTTACGCCCACAACAGGATAATTATCATAGTTGGGGTGATTGAAATATAATTTCATGTATGTTTCGTTGTCGGCATTGGGAAAATCGTTTACCCAGCATGTAGTGTCGGGATATATATTCACAATATAAGTATTGAGGAAATCATATGGGCTTGAGAGAGGACGGTTTATAGTCTCTCGCACAATATTTCCTTCATCATCTATGTATGCTGTATCCTTTGAAATCATCACAACCGATTCATAATCCACAGGAATATCTGTATTTCGATTACGCTCACTTGGATTTATACGGTTTTTGCGTAGTGCAGCCTGTGTATAATCATACTCCTCGTAGCGATAGTTCATCTGTGATGCATCGAGCATCTTCTCACCGGTTATAGGATTTTTGATATATACGCTTTCTATTGCACGAAGTTCGTCTTCTGTAGGTTTCTTCCAGGGTATAGGCTTCTTCCAATTGAGGTAAGGGGTGATAGGCTCTCCAAATTCGTCTTCTGTTATTTTGAATGTCTCATCGCCTCCAAAGGCAGGGTCGGCAAGTCGTTCACGGATAATAGAGTCGCGAACCCAGAATACAAACTGACGGTATTTTGCATTTGAAACCTCTGCTTCGTCCATCCAGAATGCATCAACTGATATATTTTTTACCGGTGTACTGCTTCCCCATAGTGAATCCACGTTCTCATCTCCCACCTTTATTGAGCCACGTTGAATGAGAACCATACCGTAAGGTGCCGGTTCGTTTACTGCAGTTCCGTTTATGCCTGTAACCTCTCCACCTTGCATGGTACTCATACCGCCGAGTTGCGTACCCATACATGACAACAAGGTCAATGACATGACAATAGCCGATAGAAAAACAAATTTCTTCATCATTGTAATATTCTTATACTGTTATGTTTATTTTTACCTTTTTTAAATGTTCCCAAATCAATTTTGTATCCGAGATACAAATCGTGATTTCCGTTTGCTGCTCCAACTCCGGATGTGAAAAGCTCATATCCGTAGCTGAGTGTTATATTCATCATTTCAAAGCCCAAGAAAAAAGCTACTGATGTCATAGGGCTGTATGTTACACCACCGAAAAACTCTCTTTCGTTGTAGCTGTAGGTGGCTTTTGCCGAAATGTCGGCTCGCCATGCAACAAAATCAGTCATCACCATCAATGAGGGCTGTATTGACAATAACGTGTTTTTTAACGGAATATTGCCTCCTGCCATAAAATTTAAATAAGGGTCAATCTGAATCTCGTTTCTTTCGCCCAATTCTATGAGTGGGGAATTAAGGTGAAATGCCGAAACTCCCACATTGAAATATTTGTGTTGATATAACAATCCGGCTCCAAGGTCAAATGTGTTTCCGTCTGCATTGCCCGAAGGAAATGCCGGGTCGTTCTTCTCTTCGCCGAATTCAATATCCTTGTTCTCGAAACTGCTGTTGACAAGTCCTGCTTGCGCTCCAATAACAAAGCGTCCTTTGAACAGTTTGAACCCGTATGCGTAATTCAGATAAAGACGCTGGTTTGAAAAAAGACCTATATCGTCATTCACTATGCCGAGTCCCAAGTTGTGGTCGCTTTTGATAAATGGTATCGGCATATCGATATTTATAAGCATAGTCTTTGGATTGCCCTCAAAGCCGCTCATCTGATTGCTGTAAGCGGCATATATGTTCATCTTTTTCTCGAATCCGGCACCGGCAGGGTTGAAGAAATTTTGCATTTTCCAGTAGTGGGTAAAGTGCGCATCGTATTGTGCATGTACCTTGCCAAGCACACACACCAATAATAAAGCTATCGATAACCACTTTCTCATTTCCGTCAATTTACCTTTTCTTTAACGTAAAAAGATATAGTATATTATTTTATATGCTTATTTTTTCTGTTTCGTTATACAAATAATGGACACTACAATGCAGTGTCCATTATTTGTATAGGGTATAGTTATATTACTTTACCAAAACCTTTTTGCCGTTCACGATGTAGATACCGGCTTCTGTAATCTCGTTCACGCGACGACCTGTAATGTCGTAGATTACATTTTCTGCGTTTTCTACAGCAATGTTGCTGATGCTTGTTACAGCATTCTCGTCACCAAAGACAACGTTGATTACCTGACCAAGCATTACAGACATGTCGATGTCGATTGTACAGTAAAGCTTCTCTGCATCCATTTTACCGGTAAGGTTTACAGGTATAGCACCGAGCCCTGGTCCTATCCAGTCCTCTTCGTTTCCTTCACCTGCGGTTATGTAAATATCTTGGCTTGTCTGGAACGATTTGATGTTATTGCTCTCTGTTGTTGTGATACCGTCGAGAACGATGTTGCCTACCTGAATCATTCCTCCGAGTACAAAGTTGTTTAATGCCAACTTGAATGTACCGTCGTTGTTCTGTTCAACAATGATAGTTGTCTCTTGTGGCTCTGTACTTTCACCATCGATTGTAACAACCAAGTTGTCTGTGTAATTTGTTGTCTGTGCCATTGCAACCATTGTTGTAACAGCCATGAACATTGTGAGTAAAACTTTTTTCATAAGCATAAATTTAAATTGATGATATTTTTATTTTTAAAATATATAATTGAAGCCGAGTGTTCCATAAATCGGTGTTAATGCAAATGGTACGCAACTGTATCCTTTGGGAAATATACCGTTCATGCCCCATTGAAGGTTTGCAAAAACTGCCAAATGAGAATAAATTTTATATTCTCCTTCAACCTGTATGCCCCAATGGAATTTCTGTAAGTCGTTGCTGAATTCATATAGCGCACTGCCAACCTCAGTCTTTTCTCCGGTTGGTTTCTGGTCACGAAGGTATCCGTTATATGCTTCTCCGTCAAAAGTACCTTTGAGTAGATATGATGCATATAAACCTGCGCCAACGGTCCAACGGTTGTTTATCGAATATGTCGCAAGTACAGGAACGGAGAGATATGTATTGTTTACATGTGTCTTTACGTTTCCGGTGAAAACGCCTTTTATTTTGCCACCGTCAACTTCCATGTAATAGTTCTTTGTCTTAGCATCGGTTGTCATGCCTTTTGTGTCAAAGCGTACTCCGAACTTCAATCCCCAATCTGTGTTATTGAACTTTTTTTCCACGCTACCTTCAAGTGAAAGATTCAGACCCGGATTGAATCCATTTATTCCTCTTATCTCAACAGGTATGGGCAATGGTGCCGTTCCACCCAAGAGATAACCTGCACCAATTCTTATGTTCCATCCCTTTTGTGTTGCATCGACAATATTTATATCATTGTCCTTTAGCTCTTTATCCGGTCGTGCTTGTGCCGAAAATGTAAATATTGTGGCAAGCAGTGCTATGAAAATCTTTTTCATGTTTTCCTATTTTCTGTTTTTGGGGGGTAATTGTTCTTATTTCTCTTCCCATTCAATCTTTAGCTCATCTACATAAAGTGTACTGCCAATTGCACCTTCAAAGAAAGCTCCATCTTTACTAGAACTTGCTACAACGGTTATGGCATATTCATTGTTTGCGAGTTTTTTGTAATCAAATTCTTTTCCGCTTCTTGGTTCAAAAGGTATGCTGAACTCAGTCCATTCAGTAGGCTCTCCTGGATTCTTCATCTCTGCAATAAGCACAATGCGGTCACTTGATGTTATGTTAGAGCCGTCAAGTGGCACGAATTTATCAGGGTCTATTTCAAATACAACTGAATATATTGAGCATGCATCCCTGCGTCCTTCTATTGGATTTTTATATTTATCGGTAACTATTTCTCCCGGGGTATATTTATAATATCCGGTGAGAGTTAAAGGTTTTGCATTCTCAGGTATAATCTGTTTACCGAATTTTGTTGCTTTTAGAGGTGCAAGCATTGCCGAGGCGCTGCTAAAATCACCAATGTATATACTTCCGGCAGCGATAGGCATTTTTGCTTTAAATCCAAAATCACCAGTGTCACAAGTAGTCAACTTTACACAATGTCCTTTAAAACCATTGCTATAACTTGCTGTTGGATAATTGGCTGAAGTTCCTCCTTGTCCAGTCAATTTAAAGCCTTGATTGCCACTTGACCAAATGTAATTTCTTATTCCACTATTTATTTCAAACCATTTATCAAATGTTTCTGTTTCGAAATTCTCGAAATGAAAAACATGATTAATATCCAACAATGGTATTTTTATGAATTTAACTTCATATTTTTTACTCCATTTTCCATCTTCTGAATATGTGGTGAAGAAAAGTGAGATACCGTTTTTGCTTATTTCCTGATTATTTTTTTCGATTCTTGCACCTTTGGTTAGAGTGAATGCTTCAATTATTGATTCATGAGTTATTTCTATAGAATTGAAATCGGCATCATTCTTTAGGATAAAAATAACATCGTTGTTGTTAATCTTAAATTCATTAGTTAATATACCCCTGTTTTCTCTGAACCAGGTTTGTGTAGTATCCACCGATACAATGTCGCATTCTGCGTTTGGAGCTTCATCCTGAATACAAGAAGAGAAAGAAAAAACTGTTGTCAGCAACAGAAAAAATAGGTATTTGTTTTTCATATACTTATATGTTTTTCAATTCATTCTGCAAAGGTATGAAAAAAAGTCGAGACAAAATGTTAAATACTCTGTTTTTGATGTGTTTGGCATCGTGAGTGTCTGTTTATGGATTTTTTTGCCTGCAAAAAGGACAATCGTTGTTCATTATGGCATATTTACAAGAACAGGCAAGCTACGGCTTGCCTGTTCTTGTAAATATATGAATATCTCTTTTATTCTTTGCTTTGGTCGAGATAGTATAGGTCACCTTCAAGAATCTGCTCTACACGCATCTGCACTTCGTCAGCCTCCAT
>JAGBSZ010000201.1 GCA_017631585.1 Bacteroidaceae bacterium | reverse complement strand
TTCGAAAATGCGCATTAGTTGCTTTTCCTCTACACCGCAACCATCATCTTCAAAACTGATTCGGCACATATCTTCGTTGTTTTCTATCAAAGAAATGTATATATTCTTTCCACCGGAATATGCTATTGCATTTTCTGTAAGGTTACGGAAAATAGAACCAATCAGCGACAGGTTTCCGTCAACAATTACCTGTTCGTTAAAATCGGTATGTAGCATGAAACGCTCCTCTTCTGGCATTATCTCCAACTCTTCGGCAATTTCATTGATTATGTTGTTTATTACTACACTCTCTTTGCCTATGAGTTGGCTACCGTCTTCCATGCGTGTTATAAGCGATACATCATTCAACAGACGGCGCAGACGTTCATTGTTGGCATAGCATCTCTCTATCAGTTCCTGACGTTTCTCCTCGCTCAGGTTTATTCCGGAAAGCAGTGTCTCCAGGCATACCTGAATGGATGCAACGGGTGTCTTCAGCTCGTGGTTTATGTTATTGGTAAGCTGTCGCTTAATGCGTATCTTTTCCTGCTCTTCGCGCAAGGTGGCTTCGTGTGCTGTATCCCTGTCTTTTATGGTCTGTTGCCATTGGGCATATAGTTGGACTATATGATTTGATATAGAGCCGAGCTCGTCATTGGGGAACGGCTCCTCTTCGTCAAATGATTCTCCATTTTCAACCTTTGCTGCAAAATGGTTCAGTCTTTCGATGTTCTTCCCCAATCTGCGTGTGGCAAAATATGCCAAAATGCTCATTATCAGGCTTATGATTATCATTACGCCCATAAACGACCAATCCGCTTTAAGTAATTCCCGCAGTGCCGATGAATAAGGTATTGCTGTACGCACTATAACTTTCTCACCTTTTGTCGCCGAATAAAAATATTCACGTCCATCACTTGCCGATTGTCGTCCTATGTGATATCCGTATCCCTTTTTCATTGCACCTGCTATCTCCGGGCGCGAAATATGGTTGTCGAGAGAATCGTATGAGAGCAAATTGTCATACACCACTGTGCCCGAATGGGATATTATAGATACTCGCAACTCTTCAAAAGGTTTCTCTGTGCCGTTTATGCTTCCCTGGTACGGAACACCGCTTTCTATGTCATTGATTACATGTGTGTTGTACAACTGCAGCTGTGCGTTGATAAAGTCCGATTTATACTGTTTCTCACGCATATACTGGAAACAGATAAAACAGAGTATGATGCTCCACGAAAAGGCGAGCAACATAAGGAACAGACGCCTGTGGTATGAAAGTTTAATCACGGAAGCCATAGCCGAATCCTGAACGTGTTACAATATATGAGCCGTATGCACCAATCTTTGAGCGTAGTCGTGTTATGTTTACATCAATCGTGCGGTCAAGAACAACCACCTCGTCACTCCATACACGGCTGAGAATCTGTTCGCGTGAGCAAATCTTTCCGCGATGCGAGATAAGATATGCCAGCAGTTCGAACTCCTTTCTTGCAAGTTTAATCTCAATGTCATCTATCGTACAACGCTTGAATTCAAGGTCGAGTATCAAGCCCTCAACCTGCAGAATATTGCTCTTTTCTGTTGTATGGCTGTTTGCTTTGTGACCGTTTGTGCGGCGTAGTACACTTTTGACACGTGCTATGACATTTCGCACAGTGTATGGTTTCATTATGTAATCGTCTGCACCAATATTCAATCCCATAATCATATCATCCTCAGTGTCACGTGCAGTGCAGAATATGATAGGAATATCAGCAGTTGTTACATCAGCTTTGAGCATCTTTGCCATCTTGATACCGCTTATTTCCCCCATCATTATATCAAGGAGAATCAGTGAATATTGTTTCAGGTCAAGAGTCAATGCCTGTTCTGCGCTGAAAGCTATATCTACATCATAGCCTTCGTTCTCAAGATTGAGTTTCAACACCTCGCAAAGTGTCTCCTCGTCATCCACAATCAATATACGTTCTGTTGCCATATACCTTATGTAATTTATCACGTTGCAAAAATAGAGATAAAAAGCAAACAAAGGTACAGGTTGAATGATATTTAATGAAAATGTAACAATTTCAGCGAAACATTCTTTCAATGTTTTCTTATTCGTTTTGAAACATCCATGAAACATTCTCCCGATACCTTTGCGGCAGAGATTTGAAAAATCAATATCAATCGTTGCATGAGAGAGCCGGCATCTCCCGCACGTTTGAAAGTTTAATTTAAAGTAAAAATGTTATGAAAAAGAATTTTATTTTAGCGGCTCTTTTAGCCTGCATCGGTATCACAGCACAGGCGCAGGATACAAAAATTGAGGAGCCTAAAGGTAAGGCTATTGTACAGGTGTTCGGAAATTTCCATTCAGGATTCGGAGAGACAAGAAACGACAGGGGTTTCGAATTGGAACGCAGCTATTTGGGTTATGAGTATAAACTCGGAAACGGTTTGTCTGTAAAAGGCGTTATGGACATCGGTAAGTCTTCGGATGTAAGCGATTACCAACGAATAGCCTATGTAAAGAATGCTATGATTTCGTGGAAAACGGGAAATCTTACATTGAACGGAGGTCTTATCTCGACTACGCAATTTAACTTCCAAGAGAAATTCTGGGGATATCGTTACATTATGAAATCATTCCAGGACTTGTATAAATTCGGAAACAGTGCCGATTTGGGTCTTTCTGCCAGTTACAAGTTTGCCGATTGGGTTTCTGTCGATGCTATCATAGTAAATGGCGAAGGCTATAAGAAGATTCAGAAAAGCGCAGGACTTAATTATGGCTTGGGTGCTACTTTTACCCCGGTTAAAGGTTTTAATATACGACTATATGGCGGTGTGAACGAGAGTGGAGAAAAGGGTAAGAAAAACACAGTAAATGCAGCCGGCTTCTTGGGTTATAAATGTGAACGTTTTACTGTCGGTGCTGAGTATAACTACATGTGGAATGCTTCGTACAAGGCAAATAAAGACCAGTTCGGATATTCTCTGTTCGGCTCGGTTAACTTGGCTAAGTTTGCCGATGTCTATGCACGCTTCGACGACCTCTATTCAAGAAATAATTGGAATGTTTCAAAGGATGAACAAGCTGCAATCATCGGTGCGCAATTCAAACTTGGCAAATATGTAAAGATTGCTCCTAACTTCAGAATGAGTATGCCAAAGGCGGATGGTGCAAAGAATGGCTATTCTGCATACATAAACTGTTATTTCGGAATTTAATATAATAATCATCCTAAATACTTAAAACGTTATGAAAAAGATTTTTAAGTCAATTATGACATTGACTGTTGCTGTCGCAATGGTGTCGTGTGGTGGTAGTGCAACAAATGGTGGTCGCGAGGCTCAGGAACTCTCGGGAGCAGGTGCAACATTCCCTCTTCCATTCTACAATGTCGTGTTCGAGAATTTTGCTCAGGTAAATGGTGATGCCGTTGCTTACGGTGGCATAGGCTCCGGCGGTGGCGTGCGCAACTTACGCGATAAGATAGTTGATTTCGCCGGCAGCGATGCTTTCCTTACTGATAAGGAGATGACAGAAATGCCTCCTGTAGTACATGTTCCTACCTGCATGGGTGCAGTAGTTGTAGCCTATAACCTGGACGGTGTTGAGGATTTGAAACTTACAGGTGAAGTTGTCGCTGACATCTTTGCCGGTGAAATCAAGATGTGGAACGATGAGCGTCTTGTTGCTCTCAATCCTGATGTGACACTTCCAGCCGAGGCTATTATTCCGGTATTCCGCTCGGATGGTTCAGGAACAACCTTCGTGTTCACCGACTATCTTACTAAGGTAAGCCCAATGTGGAAGGATAAATTCGGTGCGGGAAAGTCTGTGAACTTCCCTTCAGGACAGGCTGCCAAGGGTAATCCGGGCGTTGCAGGTGTCATCAAGCAAACAAGGAACACTATAGGTTATGTGGGTTCGGAGTATGCCTTTGCACAGAAAATCCCATACGCAACAATCCGTAACCAACGTGGCGAGTTTGTGGCTCCTGATGCAAATTCAATTTCTGCAGCCGCTTCAGGTGCAATTCCGGCAGATACCCGTTGCTCGATAACCAATTCAGATGCTGTAGGTGCTTATCCTATCTCAACATTTACCTGGATGATTATCTATAAAGAACAGAACTATTCCGACCGTTCAAAGGAACAGGCTGCTGCAACACTTGACCTCTTGAAATATATCCTTTCTGACGAGGCGCAGAGTATTACCTCTGAGGTTCATTATGCTCCACTTCCTGCAAAGGTCAAAGAACTAAGTACTGCAAACCTTAAAGCTGTAACATACGACGGAGTTGCAATTCTTCAGTAATGTGTAAATTTATGAACGATAAACTGTACAGGATTATATTGTTCGTGGCGGCATTGGCTATGCCGATAGTGTGCGGGGGTGTTGTGTATGCCCTCGTCACAGACGCATACGATGCTTTCGAGCATTTCGGCTTTTTGAATTTTATTACCTCGTCGGAGTGGAGCTACACCGAAGGTGCAGAGCAATATGGTGCATTGCCATTCATTACAGGTACACTAATGACCACTATGCTGGCTCTTCTCTTCTGTATTCCCTTTTCACTTCCCGTGGCACTCTTTGTGGGAGAATACTTCAAAGGAACAAAGATTGCATCGGTGTTGAGTACCGTAACCGACCTGTTGGCAGGTATTCCCTCTATCATTTATGGTCTGTGGGGTTTTTATACTTTGCGACCAATTATTATGGCTCTCAATATCTCACCGCAGGGTTCCGGTGTATTAACGGCATCATTGGTGTTAGCGATTATGATTGTGCCGTATGCCGCATCACTGAGTGCCGAGTTTATCAAGATGGTACCCAATGACCTGAAAGAGGGTGCATACAGTTTGGGTGCCACCCGTGCAGAGGTTGTACGCAAGGTTATATTCCCAGTTGCAGGCTCAGGTATCTTCTCGTCGTATGTGTTGGCCATCGGTCGTGCATTGGGTGAAACAATGACTGTTACCATGCTTATCGGCAATACGAACAACATCCCCGACTCAATCACTTCTACAGGAAATTCCATGGCATCAATCATAGCCAACCAGTTTGGCGAAGCTGATGATTTGCGCCTATCCTCTTTGATTGCCATTGGATTGATTCTTTTCCTTATTACAGCACTTATCAATATGGTAGGTAAGATTATGATTAAACACGCAAGAATAGCTTAGTTATGAATAAATTGAAAATCAGACATCGTTTGGCAAAAGACAAGTTGATGCTGTGGAGTATATGCTTGTTGGCGGCACTTACAGCAGTGCCACTGCTTGCTATTTTAGGAGAGGTATTACTGCGTGGTTATGACCAGTTGTCGTGGTCGTTCTTTACTGAGCCTACCCCAACAGCCTACAAGGTAACGAAAGCTATTGAAGCAGGTGAACCCATTCCCGGTGGTATCGCAAACGGTATTGTCGGTACAATGATTATGCTGGGTATGGCGGTTATGGTAGCAGTGCCGTTGGGTATTCTGTGCGGTGCATTCCTGGCAGAGAACGGCAAGAACCGTTTCGCACAGTTTGTAAGTTATCTGACCGACTTGCTGCAAGGTACACCATCGGTAATTATCGGCATCATAACCTATATTTGGGTTGTTGTACCAATGAAAGGCTATTCGGCAATTGCAGGTAGTGTGGCACTCTGCATTATGATGCTTCCGCTTATTATCCGTTCAACTGAGGAGACTTTGAAAATTCTCCCTGCATCGCTCAAGGAGGCAGGATTGGCATTGGGTGGCAACAATGCACGAGTGATGATGAAAGTACAACTGCCTGCAGCTTTCGGCGGTATCTTTACGGGTGTTCTTCTCGCTGTCTCACGAGTTATCGGCGAGACTGCACCGCTGATGTTCACAGCTCTTGGCTGTTCGTTTGTCCGCTTTGCTGTCGATAAGCCAATATCTGCCGTGCCTCTGCTTATCTGGGAATTCTTCAACGACCCTAATTTGCAGGAATTGATTTGGGGTGCATCGCTCTTCCTCTTGCTATTCGTATTAACTCTTAATCTATTATCAAAATATCTTGCAAAAAAATGGAATCAGTAAAACCAATACTTGAATTTAAGAACACTTGTGTATCATATACCAAGCAGACAATGGCGGTAAAGTATGTGTCAGCCGCTATCGAAAGAAATACAATCACAGCCATTATGGGGCCTTCGGGTTGTGGTAAATCCACTCTCTTGCGTGCAGTGAATCTTATGCACAATCTCTATCCCAATATCCGCGTCGATGGCGAAATATTGCTTAACGGCGAGAATATTCTTGCAATGGAGCCTATCGATGTGCGTCGTCGTGTGGGTATGGTCTTCCAACGCCCTGCACCGTTTCCCACAATGAGCATATATGACAATGTGTTGTCGGGATTTGTATTGAACGGCATAAAGCTCTCAAAGGCTGAGAAAGATGCAACCGTAGAGCGTTGCTTGCGAAGCGTAGCACTTTGGGATGAGGTGAAGGATGTACTCAACAAGAAGGGCACATTCCTTTCCGGAGGTCAGCAGCAACGTCTGTGCATTGCCAGAGCTTTGGCAATGAAGCCCGATGTGTTGTTGATGGATGAGCCTACATCGGCACTTGACCCTATTGCGACAAAACATATCGAAGAGTTGTTGCTCGAACTTCAAAAAGGGGTTACAATTCTTATTGTTACTCACAACATGGGACAGGCAAGGCGCATATCTTCAAAATCGATGTTCATGTACCTGGGCGAACTTGTTGAATATGGTGATACGGAAACTATGTTTACAAATCCTATTGACGAGCGTACCAAATCGTACCTGACGGGAAAAATGGGCTGATAGCTTTTCTTTAACATAAGCATAACCGGTATGTAACATTTTTGAAACATCTTTGCAGTTACTTTGTAACCGATAAATAATTTGAATTCTATGAATATACTACAACTATTTACATTATTTGGAGCATTGGGAATGTTCCTGTATGGAATGAACCTGATGAGTTCAGGACTGCAAAAAGCTGCAGGAGAGAGGCTGAGAGGATTTTTGTCTGCAATGACATCCAATCCTTTCAAAGGAGTAATGACCGGTTTGGGCATAACATCAATCATACAGTCATCGTCGGCAACCACAGTTATGGTTGTCAGCTTTGTGAATGCCGGACTTCTTACACTTACTCAGGCTATCGGAGTGATAATGGGTGCAAATATCGGTACAACCGTCACAGCATGGATGGTCTCATGGTTAGGCTTCAAGGCTGATATTTCAATCCTTGCAGTGCCCTTGATGCTTTTCGGTTTTCTGTTTTCAAATTCAAAGAAGGATAATCGCAAGAATATCGGAGAACTGATTATCGGATTCAGCCTGTTGTTCCTTGGTCTTTCGTTCATGAAGGAATCCGTTCCCGATTTGCGTCAGACACCCGAGGTTTTGGAATTTGTAACATCATGGGCTGCTCATGGATTCGGTTCGGTATTGCTCTTCCTGGTATTCGGTACAGTGTTGACACTTATTCTGCAGTCTTCATCCGCGACAATGGCTATAACCCTCATCATGCTGAGCATGGGATGGATACCGTTTGATATGGCTTGTGCCATGGTGCTCGGTGAGAATATAGGTACAACCATCACAGCAAATATTGCAGCATCCGTGGGAAACACGGAGGCAAAACGTGCCGCAATGTCTCACACAATCTTCAATGTGTTCGGTGTTTTCTGGGCATTGATACTGTTCCGCCCATTCCTTAATCTTGTAGGTTATATCACTGAAACGCTCTTTGGATTGCCTAACCCTGCTGCAGAAGGTTTTGTGGTTACAGATTCTGTATCACCCGAAGGTACAGCGGCTTTGTATGGTCTGTCAATGTTACACACTCTGTTCAACACAATCAATACATTGGTGTTGGTGTGGTTTACCAAATTGATAGCAAAGGCTGTATGCATGATTATACGCGCTCCCAAGAATCAGGAGAAAGAGGTCTTCAAGCTCAAATATATTTCGGCAGGTCCTCTTGCAACTCCCGAATTGTCGGTTGAGCAGGCTTTTGATGAGATAATACACTTTGCGCAGGTATCAAAGAATGGCGCCGTTTATGCCAAGGAAGCTGTCAACGAGGCTGATACCGACAAATTTGAAACCTTGCGGGGAAAACTTGTCAAATATGAGGAGATTTCTGACCGTATCGAATACGAGATTGCAACATTCCTTAATGGAGTTTCAGCCGAGGAGATCAGCGAGAGTACATCTGTAAAGGTTAAGGCTATGTATAAGATTGTTGGTGAACTGGA
>JAGBSZ010000200.1 GCA_017631585.1 Bacteroidaceae bacterium | reverse complement strand
GTTCGCGTCGTTGATGCTTGCTTCACAGCTCGACGAAAAACGCGATACTGTGCTGTACATAGACCCAGGATTCCCTGTGCAGAAGATGCAGGCTCAGGTAATAGGTGTAAAGGTCGCTTCGTTCGACATTGCATCGTGTCGCGGTAAGTCTCTCGAAGCTCAACTCAAGAGTATGTATGAAAAGGGAAATATATGTGCGGTGCTTTATTCAACACCTAACAATCCCACTTGGATGACGCTCACTGAAGAGGAACTTGAGATAATAGGTCGTCTGTCGGCAGAATATGACGTTCTTGTAATTGAGGATTTGGCATATATGACAATGGACTTCCGTCGTGATATGAGTCGTCCTTTCGAGCCACCGTTCCAGCCGAGCGTGTCAAAATACACAGATAACTACATATTGCTGATAAGTGCATCGAAAATTTTCAGTTATGCGGGTCAGCGTATAGCATTGGCATGTATTTCCGACAAACTGTTTACACGCCATTATGATGCATTGAAGGAGCGTTACGGAATGGCGCGTTTTGGTTCGGCGTTTGCGTATGCGTTTCTATATTCCTTCTCGTCGGGTGTGTCACATTCTGCGCAGTGTGCCATGGCTGCCATGCTCAAGGCTGCATGTGACGGAGAATACAATTTTGTGGGTGACATAAAAGAGTATGCAGTACGCACAGCCCGTATAAAGGATATTCTTCAACGTAACGGATTCAATGTTGTATATGATACCGACGGAGAAGAACCTGTAAGCGATGGATTCTTCTTTACAATAGGGTACAAGGATATGCCCGGTGGGGAGTTGCTTAAGGAATTGCTTTACTATGGTATAAGCGGAATTGACCTTGCCACAACTGGAGCAACACGTAACGGAATACGTGCATGTTCTTCAAATATCAAGCCACATCATTATGATTTGCTTGAAGAAAGACTTAAGCTATTTAACGAAAATCATTAATATTTAATATATTATGAGAAAAATTTTATCTTTGCTTTTCTCTCTCTTTCTTCTCTCTGCAACAGCGCAGGAGTTGTCACTGATACCGCAGCCTGCAAAGGTTGAAGTGAAGGAGGGTGCTTTTCTTCTTAAGAAAGGAACTGTGCTTTATGTTGATGCTGCTGTAAAAAATATTGCAGAACAATTTGCTGCAACCATACATGCTACAACCGGAGTCAAGTTGAAGATTTTGAATTACAACTCTTTTGACAAGAGATTCAATTCTCGCAAGCATGCGATTTACCTTATTGTTGTACCTGATATGTCTGATGAAGAATATGCCCTCGATGTGCGTGACAATTTTATTTTTATTGAAGCTACAAAGCCTGCAGGTTTCTTCTATGCATTGCAGACATTGAAGCAGCTTATGCCACGTAATGTAATGGCTGGTGTTCCTGATAATGATATAAAGGAGTGGAGTATTCCGGCTGTTGAGATTTGCGACTCACCACGTTTTGCATGGCGTGGCTTTATGCTTGACGAAGGTCGTCATTTCTATGGCAAGGAGGAGATAAAGAAGATTATTGATGTTATGGCGGCATATAAGATGAACCGTTTCCATTGGCATCTTACTGAGGACCAGGGCTGGCGCATCGAGATAAAAAAATATCCTAAACTTACCGAGATTGGTGCTTGGCGCGACAGTAAGGTCTGCGCATGGGGAGATGTAAAGCCTGATGGAATACGCTATGGTGGTTTCTATACCCGTGAAGACATAAAGGAGGTTGTAGAATATGCAAAGGAGCGTTTCATTGAGATAGTTCCCGAAGTTGATATACCCGGACATTCTCAGGCGGCTGTTGCATCATATCCTGAGTTCCTCGCATGTGACCCGGAGAACAAGCACGAGGTTTGGCTGTGGCAAGGTGTGTCGGGTGACGTAATAAACGTAGCCAATCCGCAAGCAGTTCAGTTTGCAAAGGATGTAATCGATGAACTTACCGAAATGTTCCCGTTCGGTTACATACATCTTGGTGGTGACGAGTGTCCTACGCATAAGTGGGAGCGTAATACAGAGTGCCAGGCATTGTTGAAAGAGATCGGTTCTACAAATTATCGTGATCTTCAGATACATTTCTATAAGCAGTTGAAGGAGCACATTGCTCAGAAACCTGTTGAGCAACAGCGTAAGCTTATCTTCTGGAACGAGGTATTGCATGGTAATACAACATCGCTTGGTGACGATATAACCATTATGGCATGGATTGGTGCAGACGGGGCAGCAAAGGATGCTGCTCAAAGAGGTATGAACACGATTTTATCTCCTCAGATACCTTATTACATAAACCGTAAGCAGTCTGATTTGCCTACTGAGCCTCATTCTCAAGGCTATGGTACAGAAACTGTCGAAAGGGTTTACGACTATAAACCAATGAATAACGTGCCAACTGAATTGCAAGATAAATATATGGGTGTGCAGGCAAATTTCTGGACAGAGTGGGTTGTTGAGCCTGAGATTGTACAGTATCTGATGTTGCCACGTCTTGCTGCTGTTGCCGAGGCTGGATGGACTCGTGCCGATAAGCGCGACTACAAGAGCTTCCTTAATCGTTTACAGGGTGAGCAGATATACTATCGTATGAGAGGTGTTGATTATGGAAAGCACGTTTTCAAATAAATCTTGTAGATTTTAAATTCAAAATAATCCAACGGAATTTTACCCGTTGGATTATTTTTGGTAATAACATAGCAGTTGACTCACATAATAAAAAACCGCATTGGTGTCATATCGAACATATGTGAGATATCTCGTATATCATTGTTAGAGTTCCCTCGTCGCTTTGCTCTGTCGGGATGACATTACTGGGTCAACATCTATATTATTGCTTTATTTTTTTTACAAACCGGAGATGTCGCTGAAATTCAATACAATTTTTTGTATGCTGTACCGGCAGGGCAGAGTTAAGAAAATTTAAGTTTAAAGATACTTTTA
Source organism: Bacteroidaceae bacterium (assembly GCA_017631585.1). GTDB lineage: Bacteria > Bacteroidota > Bacteroidia > Bacteroidales > Bacteroidaceae > HGM04593. Next base: position 1,711 of record JAGBSZ010000200.1, on the reverse strand, counting down.
GTTATTGTTGTATATTTACCGTGTATTCGCATATTGCAAAGTATTGCCGTGGTAGGCAAGTGGTATCAATAAATTCCTGTTTGCAATTTTTATCATGTAACATCCTGTTTGTGTGTTTCGTATTCTTCTGATATGATGGCAGAGTGTCGTTTATATTTTATGACATCTGATTTGATAAAAATCTATTTTTTCCCTGATTTTCTATTTTATACTTTCTTATACATCTGATTTATGTGTTTATTATTTTGTGTATCAATAGTTTGGCTTGTTTTAAAGCGCCTGAGAATTAAAAATAATCTTTAAATCTCTATTGTTGCACGATTTTTTAGAAAATCAGAGCTATTTTGACTTTGACACCTGTTTTTATCATCTTTTTTTTGATGTTACATAAGTTACTTTTTATAAATATACATACAATCACATTGCGTCTCTTGTTTTTTCTTTTATACAAATATATATTGTTGTTGCTTGTTGCGGTTTTGTTTTGTAAATTATTGCCTTATAGTTGGTGGATAAACATTTGTTGATTAACAAAAGTAAGTAGAGTGGTGTCTCTTTTTTACTTTTTTCCGCAAGCTTATTAACAGGTGGTTATGAACAGTGTTTATTATGATATACATATTTTATGCAGATACACACTTCTTTAAATAAGTTATTAAAAATCAGTATTTTATATTGTTTTTATTATTGTAATAAATTGGGTGTTTCCTTTATTTTATACCTGTTGGCTGTATAAAATGAATATATTGAGTTTGTTTGTTGTGTAATTTGTTGTATATCAGTTGTTTTATGTTTATTTTATGATGTTGTTTGTATGAGTGGTATGTTTATGGCTTGTTTTATTGCTGCCGTTGTCTGTTCTGTTAGTGTTAGAATGTATATTGTTATTGTATCATAATGTATTATGTAACATTTGTAACAATAGGTGGTTTGGTTTGAAGAAAAATATTTTATTGTTTTATTTGTTTCTCTTTTGTTTTGTAGTTAACTTTGTAAAGTAAAAACATAAAACATTTGTAATTTACAAAAACTGCATATTTTATGACAGAGCGTGACAGGATTGAATTGTTGATGAAGAGCTATAATTTGTCTCCCTCGCAATTCGCTGACAGAACAGGAATACAGCGTGCATCTGTATCTCATATTTTGAGCGGAAGAAATAAACCGAGCCTTGAGGTGATGCTGAAGATATACGAGTCATTTCCCGGATTGAGTATGGAATGGCTTATGACGGGTAAAGGTGATGCCCCATCGGGTACTACGCCTGTATCTCAGGAGCCTGTCGTACAGCCTCAGGCAAATGGCTTGTTTGGCGCAATGGATGAAAGTGTTGTAGAAAACAACAAAACTCAACCTTTTATGAATTCTGTTGCAGCTGAAATGGTGGCTCCTGTAGTTAAAAAGCCTCGTGTTCAGCCTGATACCCAACGTCAGAACGATATTCTTCCACAAACCGAAAAGCGCAGAGCATCACAAGCACGTGTTGTGTCACAGCCTCCTGTACAGCAACGTAAAATAAAAGAGATACGTATATTTTACAGTGACGGAACTTATGAGACATTGGTTCCTGAAAGAGGCTGATGCGTGCAGGTCTTATATACTGCAATAAATCTTCCTATTGACCTGTTTTGTAATTTAATTCTTATATATATGAAGCTGACTAAAAAGGCTCTTTTGTTGTTATACTCGCCCTCAAAATGCTCATTTACGC
>JAGBSZ010000199.1 GCA_017631585.1 Bacteroidaceae bacterium | reverse complement strand
TCGTTACACTCGCCCTCAAAATGCTCATTTACGCTTAGTAAACTGCGCTTTTTCGGGCTTCGCAAGCCTTAAAATAGCTCTTTTTATACAACCTCTCAAAAAGAGAACGACCCAATTTTTACTTTTGGGTCGTTCTCTTTTAAAATTATCCAAAGAAAATATATCCCACTGCTATTGCGGCAATTATTCCGGCGAGGTCGGCAAGCAGTCCGCATCCAACGGCGTGACGTGTCTTGCGTATGCCCACGCTACCGAAATACACTGCAAGTATATAAAATGTAGTGTCTGTCGCGCCTTGGAACAGGCATGCAAGCCTGCCTGCAAAGGAGTCGGCACCGTATGTGTTCATTGCATCAATCATCATGCCTCGCGCACCGCTTCCGCTGAGCGGTTTCATTATAGCTGTGGGCAATGCCCCAACAAAATCATCACCAATTCCGCATGCGTTGGCGCACCATGCTATGCCGTTCATTATAACATCCATTCCGCCTGATGCGCGGAACACTCCAATGGCAACAAGTATGGCAATAAGATAAGGGATAATGCGCACGGCTGTTGTAAATCCCTCTTTTGCTCCTTCGATGAAGGCTTCATATACATTAATCTTCGCACGCATGCCGGCAACAATAAACAATATTATTACCGAAAAGAGTATTATGTTTGCAAGTGATGTCGATAGAACCTCTATCTGCACCTGCGACAGCTGTGCCATGCCCCATGTTCCGCCCGCAACAAAAAGGCATATTCCCAGCACGAATGCCAGCAATGCCGGGTTGAAAAGGTTTATGCGCTGATATATGCATGTCACCAACAGTCCTACAAGTGTAGCAACGGTGGTGGCTATGAGTATTGGAATGAACACATCTGTGGGGTTGGCTGCGCCCATCTCGGCACGGTAGAGAAGCACCGACACCGGAATGAGTGTAAGCCCCGATGTGTTCAGCACAAGGAACATTATCATAGGGTTGCTTGCTGTGTCTTTCTTTGGATTAAGCTCCTGAAGCTCCTCCATGGCTTTAAGCCCTATGGGTGTTGCGGCGTTGTCGATACCCAACATGTTTGCCGAGAAATTCATGAACATCGTTCCCATAGCCGGGTGTCCTTTGGGTACGTCGGGGAATATCTTGCATAGTACAGGGCTCAACAGCTTGGCAAGGCTTGAAATGAGTCCGCTCTTTTCTCCAATCTTCATTATACCCATCCACAGCGACAGCACTCCGGTCAACCCTAAAGATATTTCAAATGCTGTCTTTGCCTGGGTGAATGTGGAATTGATTATCTCGGGAAAGACTGTTGTGTCTCCCATGAAAATCAGTTTGCCGAGTGCTATTGCAAATGCGGAAACGAAGAATGCTATCCAAATATAGTTGAGTACCACGTTGCTTTTATTGTTTTATGTAATATGCTTGCTTGTTACTTTGTTGGGATTTATCGTCGCTACGCTCTGTCAAAATGACAATTTGTTTCAAACAAGCATATTCTTTTTATCAATGGTGCGAAGATATAAAAAATAGACCGCGCGCGGTCTATTTTTTATCTAAATTTTACTGTGTAATCTTTATTCCCACAAAATATGTCCTTGGTTGTGTGGGACCGTAGAAGTAACCAGAGTCGCGGAATTCGCCTTTGTCGAGGTCGCGTTGGAAGCTGTTGAGTATGTTTTGCACTCCGGCGTTCACCTGCAGTTTTATGTGGTCCTGTAGAATGAATGTGTATCCGGCTTTGAAGTTCAGGTCAAAGAAGTGGGGTGTCGTTTCCAATCGGTCGTTCTCAATGTACCCTGCATAGTGTGGTACAATCATAGAACCTGTATATGTTCCCGACAATGAGAGGTCCAATCTCTTCACCGGCGATGATGTAAGTGTGAGGTATCCGTAATAGTCGGGTGTGCGCATCATGCGCTTGGTTGTAAGCGGCTCGTCGTTGACAACGGTCCACGCCTCAGCCTGCTTGTATCGGCTGCGCTGTGCAGTGAATCCCATCTGTGCCGAGAACTGTGTGCCATGTGCAATCTTCGCGTCGAGGTTTGCACCATAAACCCTTGCGCCTTTTCCGTTGCGTCGTTCCTTTATGGCATAGTCGTTCACAAAGCCTATATCCTCAAGAATAAATACGTTTTTCAGGTCGGTATAGAATCCTTCCAAAAGCACATTTGCCTGCCAGTGACCGAATCTTGTAGTCCAATCCACAGAGCCGCTGAAACTGTTTGAACGCTCCTCTTTCAGGTTTTCGGCAAGGCGTATCTGTACACCTTCGCCACCAACGGCTGTAACGTGCAAATCCTCGTCGTATGCCTGTGGCGCGCGGAATCCGGTAGAGTAGGTAAGGCGTGCCTGGAACTGCTTGCTTGGTTTGAACAGCAGGTTTACGCGCGGGCTGAATATGGGGTTTTTAATAAGGTTGTGCTTGTCCATGCGTGCGCCGATGAGCAGTGCGAACAGGCGCATGTCCCATTCGTTCTGTATGAAGGCACTCGCTATTCTCACATTCTGTCGCATGTCACGTTGGTAGCCTGTCATCACATCGTGCAGTCTGTTTTCCTGATATTCCAGGCCTCCGGTGAATGTGGCAGGCGAAAAGAGGCACTTTCTCATCTGTCCTGTATATGTTGCACCCACCACCCATGTAAGGTCATCGGTTATTCCGTATGCGTTGGGGTCGCGCTGTGCGCCATAGTAGCTGTTGCGGTCGATGTGCTGGATTGATGCAAATACCGATATTTTGTTTGTGTAGCCGTTCCAGCCAAGGTCGTATGCAATGCCACCGCTGTTTATTATATGCTTTGTCTGTTCGGTTATATCGCTTTCGTGCGGTTGCAGGTCGAACTTGTTTCCTCCGCGACGTGTCTCGTTCGTGGTGTGGTACTCGAGGCTTATGCGGCTTGTGTGGGTAGGGCGGTAGTATGTACGCAAACCGAAAGTGTTCAGGTTTATCATACCAAGCTCCGAGAATCCGTCGCCGTCGTGGTCGTAAGGGTTGCGGTTGCGGTAGTTCTCATATACGGCTATGCCGTATGAGTTGTCCTTTGACACAAGCGACACGTTTGCTCCTACATTCTGTTCCCACGATTTTGCATCGTAGCATGTCATGTTTGTGGAAACTGAAAAAGAGTTGCTCACCGGGTCTTTTGTGATAATGTTTACCGTTCCGCCAACCGCATTTGCTCCAAACAGCGCAGAACCGCCGCCACGTACCACCTCAACGCGCTCAATCATGTTTACAGGTATCTGCTCAAGACCATATACACCGCTCAGCGCGCTTACCACAGGACGGCTGTTTATCAGGATTTGTGAATATGGACCTTCGAGTCCGTTTATACGCACCTGTGGAAATCCGCAGTTCTGACAGTTGTTCTCCACGCGCAATCCTGTGACGTAGTTGAGGCTCTTTGCAAGGTCGGGGGCGTTGATTGTCTCAAACAACTTTTCCGATGCTACCGACACCACCACTGGGGCTTCCCAACGGCTTATCTCGTTGCGGTTTGCCGATACCACCACCTCTTCAATGGCTATGCTCTCCGGCTTTAGTTTAAAGTGCATTACAGCTGTGTAGTCCTTGCTCACCGTAACCTCTTTAACCGATTCCTGATAACCTATTGCCGTTGCGCGCAGTGTGTATTTTCCCGGTGTGAGATTGTCGAAGATGAATTGTCCTTGCTCGTTGCTCATTGTGCCCTCTCCGGTTTCCACAATAAGAATTGATGCAAAAGGGATATTCTCTTCGGTATCGTATTCTATTACGTGTCCCGAAATTTTGTTTCCGTCTTTTATCTCAGAGGCATTCGCATGTGATAGCGGATACAAGCCAAATAAGGCGATAATCAGGTAAATTGCTTTTTTCATGTATGATGTTCTGTATTGATTCTGTTTTAACTTTTGGCAAAGTTAAAGCAATTCTTAATGTTTTTTAATAACAACATTTTGTTAAAAATCTCTTTTTCTATATGAATTTTAGTGATTTGTTTTAGAAATGGCAGAATAAAATTGTCTCTTTTGGCAGTTTCGTGTATTTTAGCAGAAAATTCAGATAAAAGAGATGAAAAGAATACAATTATCATCATTCGTGGCATTGCTTGCTGTTCTTTTTGCTGTAGTTCCGGCATCGGCAGGTGAGTTGTCAAAGAAAAAAACAAAGAAAGTGGGCAACTATTTTGCCGACAGGTTGCAAGGTGCTTCATCGGTATATGAAGGTGCAGATAAAATTTCATTGAAAGAGATTGAGACGGCACGCAAGGCTGTATGGGAGTGTTGGCGCGAGGCTGTGAATGCCTTTAACGAGGAAAAGCTAATCGCACCACATGCAATAGGCGAACCGCGTGATACCGGTTATTGGCGCTTGCCCGAGAATCTGGAGCCTAAAGCCTTGATGCCCTATTATTTTATAAAGAAAGGTGATAAGCCAAGCGATGGCTATCCATTGTACCTTTACATGCACGGTTCGGGAAACAAGGAACGCGAGTGGGAAACGGGATATAAATTGTGTGCATCATTCGAGGATTCCCCTTCGGCTCATTTTGTTCCGCAGATACCTAACGGTTATGGCGAACTTTATCGTTGGGCGATACAGAGCAAGCAGTGGGCGTGGGAGAAACTTTTGCGTCTTGCCTTTGTCGATGGCAATTTCGATGCCAACAGGGTCTATTTCTTCGGTATCTCCGAGGGTGGTTACGGCAGTCAGCGTCTGGCTTCGTTTTATGCCGATTATCTTGCCGGTGCCGGACCAATGGCAGGAGGTGAGCCTTTGAAGAATGCTCCAATGGAGAATCTTGCCAATATTGCGTTCTCTTTGCGTACCGGTGAAAAAGATTACGGCTTTGCGCGCAACTACATGACATATAACGCTGCAATGACAATAGACAGCCTGCGCAAGGCGCATCCCGATAACTACATGTTCTTCATTGAACTGTTGCCGGGCATGGGACATGGTATCGACTACAGCCCCACAACCCCTTGGCTCAGAAAATTCGAGCGCAATCCGCATCCTGCATATTTCTATTGGGAGGACTATGATATGTATGGTCGTCACAGAATAGGTTTCTACAACCTGCGTGTGAATGAGACATCGCGCGAGAATGATGAGCAACGTACATGCTACGAGGTGCAGATTGCCGACAATGTGATAACTCTCACTGTGCAGAACGTGGAATATACCACCATCGAGGAGATTTATGGAATACCGATGATGTTCTCCAAGAAATATACTCCTGCAACAAAAGGAAATGTTACTCTGTTCCTGAATGAGCAGCTTTTCGACCTTGATAAGCCTGTAAAGGTTGTTGTCAATGGCAAAGAGGCGTATAACGGCATGGTAAAACCTTCTCTAAAGGCTATGGCTGAGAGTTGTGCCGAATATTTCGACCCGGAACGAGTGTTCCCGGCTTCGGTTGATGTAACCATAGAATAAGTAATTATAAGGTTTTGCCTTTTTATCGCACTTTTTGACTATCTTCGCGCAGTGTTTGTTAATGCATATTTATGAATCAGGAATATCCATCGACGCTTCTTGAGAAGGCTGTAAAAGAGTTTACCAAATTGCCGGGTATCGGTCGTAAGACGGCTACCCGCCTTGTGTTGCATCTTTTGCGCAAGAAAGAGGCTGAAGTTGCTACGTTCTCCGATGCTATACTGACACTTAAACGCGAAGCCAAGTATTGCAAGGTTTGTCACAGCATATCCGATACGGATATTTGCCCCGTATGTGTCAACCCTACACGCGACCACAGCATTATTTGCGTCGTTGAGAATATCCAGGATGTAATGGCTGTGGAGAATACAATGCAGTATCGCGGAGTGTATCATGTCCTTGGCGGAGTTATTTCTCCAATGGACGGAGTGTCGCCGAGCGACCTGAACATAGATACCCTTGTGGCACGTGTTGCCGAAGGTGGAGTAAAGGAGATTATACTTGCCCTGAGTTCCACAATGGAGGGTGATACCACCAATTTCTACATATCCCGTAAATTGGCGCAATATGATGTCAAGCTTTCCGTTATAGCAAGAGGAATATCTGTAGGCGATGAGCTTGAATATGCCGACGAGGTAACTTTGGGAAGTTCTATTATAAACCGTACGCCTTTTAGCGGAAAAATGATGTAACTATGGAAAATAAAATTATAAAGACATTGAGAATACACTATTTTGCAATGCTTGCTGTGGTGTGTGCAATGATAGCATTTCTTGAACTGCTTTTTGAGGAAAAACTTACATTTGCTCTTCCTGATGCAATGTATATAATACAGGTATTCGTTATAATGTTCACATTGATATTCATATCAGTTGCAATAATGGGCTTTACCAAATCTCTTGAAAAAGCAAAAGGGCTTTCAAAAGAGGATGCCATGGTTCTGTTCCAGAGAGAAGGCATGCAACGTACCAATCTTTTGTTCTGTGTTCTCGCTGTAAATGCTATGACTTATTGCATGATAGGCTACGAAGGTGCGTTGTATTGCGGCTTGGTTGCATTGGGAGCTATGATATACGGTTATCCTGCAAAGAGAGTTCTTGATGAATTTTTGATAGATAAAGAATAAAATATATTGTCCGCACGATGAAGCTATCTGTTATTATAGTCAACTACAATGTAAAGCACTTTCTTGAGCAGTGTCTTTACTCCGTACGCCGGGCTGCCGAAAAGGTGCAGTCGGCAGAGGTTATTGTTGTTGACAATGCTTCGTCTGACGGCTCTGTGGAATATATCAGAAACCGTTTCCCCGATATAAGGCTCATTGCCAGCAACGAGAACCTGGGCTTTGCGCGTGCCAACAATCTTGCAATGAGGGAGAGTAAAGGCGAGTATGTGCTTCTGCTCAATCCTGATACCATTGTGGCAGAGAACACCTTCCTGCACTTTGTCGATTTTATGGACAAGCACCCCGATGCCGGTGCTTGCGGAGCATATATGTTGCATACCGACGGTACATTTGCCCTTGAGTCGCGCAGAGGACTGCCCACGCCATTTGTGGCATTCTGCAAGATGTCCGGGCTTACGTCGCTGTTCCCAAAATCGAAAATCTTCGGGCGTTATTATATGCGCTATCTCAACGAAACAAAGGTGAATCCAATTGAGATTGTTTCGGGTGCATTCATGTTCATGCGTCGTGAGGCTCTTGACAAGGTGGGCTTGCTCGACGAGGATTTCTTTATGTATGGCGAAGACATCGACCTTTCGTACAGGATTCTGAAAGGCGGGTACAGGAATTATTTCATACCGTCGCCGATATTGCATTACAAGGGCGAAAGTACAAAGAAGAGTTCATACAGATATACGCACACCTTCTATCAGGCTATGCAGCTCTTCTTCAAAAAGCATTATTCGCACTATTCGGTGCTTGTCAGCTTCCCGATACATCTTGCCATTTGGGTGCGTGCTATGTTCGCATACATCGGCAATCAGTTCCGCTATCGCGGTAATCTCAAGCGTATGCGTTGTAACTGTATTGTAATAGGAAGCGAAACGTCCCTCAAAGAGATGTCCGAAATATTGTCGCGCAGCTATGCCAAGGAGAAACACCTTTATGTTCAAGGCGATGAGGCTTCAATGCCTATGGGACATCTCTCGGGTGGTATCGATTTTGAGGGGTACAATACAATAGTGTATGATTGTGAAGCCTACTCATACGAAACAATCCTGAATTTGATGCACCAGTCGCCCTTTAAGGATATGCGGTTGGGAACATACTCCCCAAAGACCAAGAAATTCATTACAGAAAGATTCATACACGAATTGGTTTGACAAAATCCATCATGTGGCTTAAAAACGATAAAATAACACTGCGTGCGCCGGAACCGGAGGATTTGGAGCTTATGTATGCAATGGAGAACGACACCGAGTTGTGGAGCGTCGGAAACACGTTGTTGCCATATTCACGATATACATTGAGAACTTATCTCGAACAGAGCAGACAAGACCTTTTTGCAGAGCGTCAGGCACGCTTTGTAATAACCCTTCCCGACGGCAATGCAGCAGGAATGATTGATATGGCAGAATATGACCCGTTGAACAGTCGTGCAGAGGTGTGTATCGGTGTGCTTGGCATGTATCGCGGGAAAGGAATTGCATCGGAAGCATTGTGCCTGCTTTGTGAATACGCGTTCAAACGATTGCATTTGCATCAGCTTTATGCATATATTGCAGTGGAAAATGATGAAAGCCGCAAATTATTTGCAAAACAGGGCTTTTGTGAGAACGCGATATTGAAAGATTGGTTGCGTGTTGAAAATGGCTTTTCCGATGTTGTTTTAGTGCAAAAAACAGCCGAAAAGGGGCTTTTTTAGTGCAAAAACAAAAAAATATCACATTTTTAGCAAAAAAAATCGCAAAACATTTGCAGATATAAAATAAATGCGTAACTTTGCACTCGCTTTGAGACACGAACAAAGCAGAAACATTGAAATTCTGGTGCGTTAGTTCAGTTGGTTAGAATACATGCCTGTCACGCATGGGGTCACGGGTTCGAGTCCCGTACGCACCGCAGAAAGCCTTTCAGTTATGCTGAGAGGCTTTTTTGTTTGTGTTTGCTTGACAAAGGCTCTTTGATTTATTATTTTTGCAATAAATCCCTAAAAGATAATAGGATTAGAGGCTTACCTTCAAAAGGTGCCACCTCGAAGGCAAAGTTGTAGTCTTATCCTAAACAATGTATTAAAAAACAACAAACTATACCCTAATTCAGTTGTCAAGTTTTATTTAACAACTGCCTCAAATTAAGAATATGACACAAAAACAATCTTTACAGATATTTGAAGATAGAAAGATACGCACCGTATGGGATGATGAGCAAGAAAAGTGGTATTTCTCCATTGTAGATACGGTTGAGATACTAACGGAATCCAAAGATGCAACAGCATATTGGAGAAAGTTAAAACAGCGTCTTA
>JAGBSZ010000022.1 GCA_017631585.1 Bacteroidaceae bacterium | reverse complement strand
GATGGGAGTGCGTGAAGCGAGTTCTTTTGTTCCCGAGATTGGAACGGCAGACACAAGCGACAAACGACGTTCGACCGAGTGCTCACATGATGTGGCACGAGCAAAGAACGGGAGTGACTTGCTCAACCCGTGTGCCGGGAGTTTTTGTAACTTTTTGCGGTCAAAAAGTTAAGAGAGAAAGACTACAAATAGAATATACGACAAAAGAAATAAGGTTAAAAACTGCGGAACAATATTAGGGCTGGCGGATCCCGTCCCTACAGAACAATACAAGAACTGATGACAAATGTTCCATGTCGGTGTCATTTCGAACGTACGTGAGAAATCTCTTCATTGATTTTGAGATCCCTCGTCACTACGTTCTGTCGGGATGACACAGCACTGCGGAACAATATTAGGGCTGGCAAACCCAGTCCCTACAGCTGCAATCCGCGGATAAATAGTAATATCAAAACAAAACCGGCACCGTTTGAGCACAGCGCGTGTCAGTTCCAACAGAGGGCTTCTCAAGCCTTTAAACGGCTCCTTTTATCCAAGCCATTAGCAAAGATGAGGCTGTCTAAAAAGGCTCTTTTGTCGTTACACTCGCCCTTAAAATGCTCATTTACGCCAGTAAACTGCGCTTTTTCGGGCTTCGCAAGCCTTAAAATAGCTCTTTTTATACAACCTCTCAAAATGAGAACGACCCAATTTTTACTTTTGGGTCGTTCTCTCTTTTTGTTTGCGGAATCCACAAACAGGATAATACAATACAATTCATTCCGGTTTATTCATCAATCACAAAAATTCTTTCACGATGCAAAAATACTGCAACGTAACACTGTCTGCAATAACAAAATATCACTAAATATAAACAATCCGATAACAACATATTGGTATATATACATGCTTTGGGCTGTTATAAACATATACGGACGGCGGAACACAAAATCCGGTTCTATAGTTATTAATAACTATATTTTCAAAAAAATTAAGCATTATAGTTATTGCTTACATCCCGAAAGCATCCTATTTTTGCATAGCAAAAATAAATACAACAGAAAAAGAACAAACCATATAAATGAAACTCTCGGAACTAAAAAACGGTGAAACGGCTGTGATTGTGCGCTTGCTCGGACACGGAGGATTCCGCAAACGCATAATGGAGATGGGATTCATACGTGGAGAAAAGGTAAAATCGGTTCTCGACTCCCCTATGCACGACCCTGTGAAATATCATGTCATGGGATACGACGTGCTGTTACGCCGCAACGAAGCTGCAATGATTGAGGTTCTTCCCGAAGAGGAGGCAAAGAAAGAACTGCCACCCTCTCCGTCGTTCAGTTGTCTTACACTATGCGACAACTGCAATGGCATGAGCTGTTGCAACTGCACCCAACGCAAAGTTGTCACCAGGCAGAGTAATATCATAAATGTAGCTTTGGTGGGAAATCCCAACAGCGGAAAAACATCCATATTCAATGCTCTGTCGAACCAGAATGAGCATGTGGGCAACTACAGCGGAGTAACGGTAGATGCCAAGACCGGCAGCTTCAACTACAAGAACTACAGAATAAACATAACCGACCTTCCCGGAACATACTCAATATCGGCATATTCACCCGAAGAGATATATGTGCGCCGTCATCTGTTTGAACAGACACCCGACGTTATAATAAACTCAGTGGTGGCATCAAACCTTGAGCGCAATCTCTACCTTACCACAGAACTTATAGACATGAACCAGCGCACCGTCGTTGCACTAAACATGTACGACGAACTGCTGGCAAGCGGTGCCATTCTCGACTATGAGCATTTGGGTGCAATGATGGGTATCCCGATGATTCCAACCGTTGCAAAGAACCGTCAAGGACTCGATAAGCTGCTCGACACGGTAATAGAACTCTTTGAGGGAAAGAACGGAACTATAAGACACATCCACATCAATTACGGAAACATCATAGAAGAGCAGATTTCTCCGTTGTCGGTGGAGATGCACAAAGCAAATGACCTTCCGCAACAGTTCCCTGTAAGATACTGGGCGTTGAAGATGCTCGAGCAGGACAAAGAGAGCGAGAATCTTCTGAAAAACAGCTTTGAACTGCCACGATGGAAGAATATGGCAGAGAGTGCAGCAAAAAAGATACATACACAAACAGGTGTTGATGCCGAGACTGCTATCAGCGGAGCAAAATACGGTTTCATCAACGGTGCGCTTCAGGAGACCTACAAGCCTGGCAACAAAGACACACAGAAAAAGACACGACGCATTGACCGCCTTGTGGCAAACAAATGGTTGGGATTCCCTATATTCATTTGCATAATGTGGCTTATGTTCAGTTCGGTGTTCGTGCTTGGTGCATATCCGCAGGAGTGGATAGAACTGCTGTTCGGTTGGATGGGCGACATTGCAACACGCATAATACCTGCCGGAGCCGTTCAGGACCTTGTTGTGGGCGGAATAATAAGCGGTGTGGGAAGTGTTGCCGTCTTTATACCGCAGATACTTATCCTGTATCTGTTCATCTCCTTTATGGAAGATTCGGGCTACATGGCACGCGCGGCATTCATTATGGACCGACTGATGCACAAGATGGGTTTGCACGGCAAGTCGTTCATCCCGATGCTTATGGGCTTTGGTTGCAATGTGCCGGCTATAATGGCTACACGTGCCATAGAGAGCCGTAGCAGCAGACTAATAACAATTCTCATTACTCCGTTCATGTCGTGCAGCGCACGTCTGCCGGTACTGGTTTTGTTTGCCGGAGCATTTTTCCCGAACCATGCCGCACTGGTGCTTATATGCCTGTATCTGCTCGGTATAGCAGTGGCAATAGTGACTGCAAGGCTGTTGCGTCTTACAAAATTCAAGAAGGATGAGACACCGTTTGTAATGGAGTTGCCACCCTACCGCATGCCTACTCTGCAGGCAACAATACGCCACATGTGGGACAAATGCGCTCTCTATCTTAAAAAAATCGGCTCGATAATTCTGTTATCGACAATAGTGATATGGTTCCTCGGCTACTATCCGCGCCCTAAGGAGAATGCAGAAGTGTCGGCAAATGTTGTTTTGAACGAATGTGTAAACATGCAGGCTGATACGGCTGTTGCAACGGAGATGCCTGAAGGAATAAATGAGAACTCATTCATTGGCATGATTGGTCATGCAATAGAGCCTGTGATGAAGCCTTTGGGACTTAACTGGCGTTCAAGCATAGCAATACTTACAAGCATCCCGGCAAAGGAACTTGTTGTGAGTACTTTGGGAGTGCTGTACAACAGCAGTTCCAATGAAGGCATAGAACAGGACATCAAGGCATCGGGCGACTTTACCCCACGCTCGGCAATGGCATTCATGGTGTTCATTCTGCTCTTTTTCCCCTGTATAGCCACCGTAGCAAGCATTGCCGAGGAGACAAAGAGCAAAGGCTGGGCAATATTTTCAATAGTATATAACACCGCCATAGCATGGTTGTTGGCATTCATTGCATATACCATCGGCGGAATTTTATAAATAACAAGAAGAAACAATATGAGCAATAACGAAACAATATACAACAAAAGAATGAAGGTCGCCGACCTGTTGGCAAGCGACAGTTCGTTGCTGTCGATACTGCAGCGTCTTGATATAAAGTTAGGATTCGGTGAAGCCACAATAAACGAGCTTTGTTCACGATACGGAATATCAGTGGAGCTGTTCCTTATGATATGCAACATATATTCGTTCCACGAATACAACCCACACATAGACACGCTCGACAAGAACGACATAAAAAGCATTACAACATACCTGCGTGCATCGCACCGTTACTACACTACCGTGTGCTTCCCTGCCATACACGAAGGCATACACACACTTGTGAAAGAACTCGACGAAGTAAGCCGTAAGCTGATTGACAAATTCTATGACGATTACGACAACGAAATTATAAACCACTTCAAATATGAAGAGGAGGTTGTTTTCCCATACATAGAAAAACTGATGGAGAACAACCGTCCGAATGACACACAATACCGCATCGGACAATTCGAGGAGAATCACAGCAACATCAACGAAAAACTGAACGACCTCAAGAATATCATTGCAAAATATCTTGATGAAGGATACTCCTCACCACAGCGTTTTGAGTTGCTCAACACCATCTATAGTGTGGAGAACGATTTGCGCAAACATTCACTTATCGAAAACAAGCTACTTATTCCATTGGTAGAAAATTTGGAAAACAGCCATGAATAAAGATAACAAATACAAGGTTGTACTCATAGAACCGTCTGAGATTGTGGCTGCCGGTATTACACAAATAATAAACCGCAACCCGGAATTCAGCGTCGTGCAGACACTGAGTAATCCCACATACTACAATGCCAACAACAATGACATTGATGTCATCATAATAAACCCGACCGTTATCGACTACAACGAAAGACTCGACATTCGTTCATACTTCGGCGGCACAAACAGCGCATTGGTGGCACTCGCACACAGCAACTACGAAGAGAGTGTTCTGCGCCAGTATGATGACTGCATAGGCATATACGACAACTCTGCACGCATAATACAAAAGCTGAAAAATGCGATGGAAGAGAATGCCGAAAACCCAAAGAGCGACATCAACGAACTATCGACACGCGAACGCGACATTCTCAAAGCTGTAGCAAAGGGAAAGACCAACAAGGAGATTGCCGACGAGTTCAACATATCGATATACACCGTAATATCACACCGCCGAAATATATCGCAGAAGCTGGGTATCAACAGTATCCCCGGACTCACCGTATATGAATTAATGAACTAGCTGGTGGATTTGTCCGACTTCAGCTAAACACCCGTTTATGGCAGAAGAACTACAAATAGCCGGTGGCGGAAAGGAAGAAAAATACGCACTGCTCTACAAGCAGATAGCCACACTGACGGAGAACGAAAGCGATGCAATAGCCAATATGGCGAATGCAAGCGCAATGATTCACCACACATTCGGATTCTGGTGGACAGTATTCTATCGCGTAGTGGGTGATGAGCTTGTATTGGGACCATTCCAGGGACCATTGGCATGCAGCAGGATAAAATACGGACGCGGAGTGTGCGGCACGGCATGGAAAGAACAACGCACTCAGGTAGTCCCCGACGTGGAACAGTTCCCGGGACACATAGCCTGCAGCAGTGCATCGAAGAGCGAGATTGTTGTTCCACTTTCTGATGCAGACGGCAACATCACGGCTGTACTCGACATCGACAGTGAACACTACAACAC
Source organism: Bacteroidaceae bacterium (assembly GCA_017631585.1). Classification (GTDB taxonomy): domain Bacteria; phylum Bacteroidota; class Bacteroidia; order Bacteroidales; family Bacteroidaceae; genus HGM04593. The sequence continues at coordinate 3,912 of JAGBSZ010000022.1, read as the reverse complement.
ATTTGACGACGTTGACCGCCTGTGGCTGGAAAAGATTGTAGGGTTACTCAAATAACTATACAACAGGTATAGAAAGACTGCTCTCCAAAAACAGATTACTCTATACCGATAAATGTTACTTCTTTAAAGTCTTATAGTGCAGAATGTGAATGCTCACTCCAATAGCAATAGAGACAAAAAATGCACTCATCCACCACTCCTTTGCCACAAAAATGGCACAATAGAGCAAAGTAATCCAGACAAGACTCACCGAAATAATCTTGACACGTAAAGGAATGGCATTATGTTCCTTGAAATTGCGGATATACTCTCCCAGGCAAGGATGCGACAGCAACCAATCGTACAGTTTCTGCGAACTGCGGAGAAAGAGTGTTGCCGAGAGCAGCAAAAACGGCGTGGTGGGCAATACCGGAAGAAAAATTCCAATAACACCCAAAGCAAGAGAGATTATTCCCAAAAGGATAAGAACGTATTTCATATAGCTCAAAACTGATGCAAAAATACAAAAACGGAGCCAATTTCGGAAAAAACAGAAAGAATAATGAATATTTTTTCCGACACGACAAATTTTGTCGCATTGGGCACATATATTTGCATCAACAAAAGCGATAATATGAAAAACATTGTATTACTGACAAGGTATCTGCTAATAATAAATAAACTGCAGAAAAGCGGCTCATGCACGGCAAAAGAATTGTTGCAACATGTAAACAATGGTCTGGAATATCGCGGACACCCTGCCGATATAAGTCTAAGGACATTGGAGCGCGATATAAGTTATGTCTCGGAATTGGGTTTTCCGATATCTCACAGACGAAACAGCGGATATTACCTCGAAGACAAACAGCCTAACTATTTCAAGAACACAGAAGAGCTATTGCTTAATTTCGACCTACTCAATGCCATTAACAGAGACAATGCCGGCAGCGAATATATTTTGGCAGAGCATCACCGTCCAATGGGTAGCGAACAGATGCCGACACTCATAGATGCCATAAAGAACAGGTATCCTGTAGCATTCGACTACACATTGATAAGACACAACGACGAAGTGATACATGCGTGCGTGAATCCTCATTTTTTGAAAGAATCGAACCAGCGATGGTATCTCCTGGCAAAAGACGGTGAAACACTCAAAAGTTACGGAATCGACAGAATCAGTAATATTGTGATTTACGAACACGAAAGGTTCGAACGAGATAACTCAATAAGAATAGACGAACTGTTCAAGGACTCCTATGGAATCTGGAATCCAACAGATGTCCCCGTAGAAGATATTGTACTCTCGTACGACGCACTTGACGGAAAATTTTTGAAGTCATTACCACTACACCACTCACAACGTGTTATATGCGACAACGAAAATGAATTCCGCATTTCTTTGCGTTTGCGCATAACAAATGACTTTGTTATGGAACTGCTTTCGAGAAGCCGTTCACTGACAGTTATCAGCCCGGAACATCTGCGCGAAAGAGTATATAAGGTTTACGAAGATGCAATGAAAAGAAACATTAACCCCAAAAACAAACAGATATGACAAACATTAAAGAGAAATTGATGAACGAAGGATTTGAAGGATTCGTCAGTGTAAAACACTTAAAATCTGAATTCAGTGCATCGTGCATACCCAATCAGGAAGGTGTTTATCACATATTACGTCTTAACGAAAGTAAACCTGCTTTTTTGAAAACAGGCACAGGCGGATATTTCAAGAAAAAGAATCCAAATGTTGACATGAAAACACTTGAATTGAATTGGGTTGAAGATGAACCGATAGTATATATAGGCAAAGCTACCGATTTGAACAAGAGACTACAACAATATATGCAATTCGGGTGTGGCAAAAATGTGGGACACTATGGAGGACGATATATTTGGCAATTGGAGGATTCTGACGAGCTGATTGTCTGCTGGAAGCGTACGGCAAACAGTGGTGAAGTTGAGAGCAAAATGATTGCAGAATTCAAGAAGAGCCATAACGGGAAACGCCCTTTTGCAAACCTTGTTGGCTAAGACTGCGAAAAATATGTTCATTCCCATAATCCCGGAAACACTGCTGCAAGATTTGTACAACACCTATGGTTATTCCGTTTCATTGGACTATGCTATCAACTACATAGATATAAATCCATACGCGACTGTTCACGATTTCCACTATTGGCTGCAAACTCTAATATAGAATACAAAATAAAGACAAGTGGTATGATTTCTTAAGTAAAAAGAAAAACTTCAAGGGATTCATACCACTTTTTCTACGAAAAAATCGCAGAATTTGCAATTATCTTAGAATTAAACGGTTATTCGGGTTGCATAGAAATTGGGTAACGAGATGGCAACCGTTCCTATTTCAGAGTTCTTTATTGTTTTGCATCAATGTGATAACTCTGACGGCACAAAGGTAATAAAAGAAACGCAGACAAAAACGAATGATGATTATTTTCTTTTGTCTGCGTTCTTATTTATAGTAGTTTCTTTAATTCTTCAATATCGGGTAGTGCATTGCGCAATCGCTCGGGCATATCTTTCGTTGCCCTATAAGTTGCAACACCCATAGGCTTGTCATAGTCTCGAATAGCAAACTCAACGAACGACTGATTCATATCACGGCATAACAAGATGCCAATTGCGGGGTTTTCGTGCGGTTTCCTTACATATGTATCAAGCGCCGACAGATATGTACTTAACTGCCCCAAGTATGAAGAGCGAAATTTTCCTGATTTCAGTTCGACTGCGACAAGTGAGTTAAGTTCTCGATTGAAGAAAAGCAAATCAACAAACATTTCCTCTCCCGAAACTTCCAACCTATATTGGTTGCCTACGAAAATAAAATCTTGTCCGAAGGTCAGGATAAACCTTTTGATGTTATCCACAATGGACTTTTCGAGCACACGCTCGTTCAAATCTTCATCTTGTGTATCAAGTTCTTCTACATTGATAAAATCCAACAAGTATTCATCCTTAAATGCGTTTACTGCCTTTAATGCCTGCTTTGTACTCGGCATTGTAGCGGTGAAATTATTGGGGAGCGTTCCTCGGTGGTTGTACAAATCAGCCTTGAGATAATCTCGCAAAACGTATTTATTCCAAAACCGTGTGGCTGATTCGTGGATATAGAACAAGCGGGCTTCTAATGATTTTGCTTTTGTTATAATCTCAATATGATGACTAAAACCGATGGCAACAAAGTCCGCCCAATTAAATTCGTCAGCCATCGGCTGGCGAATTTCAATAAGCAACATTTGCTCGTTAAGTTCCGAATCGCTAACCACAGTTAGCGTTTTATTTTCGTCAGCCATTGGCTGGCGATTTATAACAGGCGACCACTCTTCGTAGAATGAACGCATATTCTTTATGTTAGTGGCAGAGAAACCACGAAGCCCGGGCAACTCCTTTTGCAGTTGCTGGCTGATGGTCTCGATTGCACCTTTGCCCCAAAAGCCCTCACGAGAGTTCTTAGAGACATAGCAACCTATGCCATAGTACAACGATAGTTGTTCCTTGTTAGCTGTAGATGCTGCACGATACTGACTACGCAATATCGCTTCCTTAATAACCCGTATCGCCTCGGCGTATGTCTGTAAATCGCTCATATGCTTATTATTAGCCAACAAAGGTACAAAAAGAATCACAGACGAAAGAGAATGATGATTATTTTCTTTCAGAAATCATATAAACTCCTTTACAACCTGTACCAAAGATTAATTTCAGCTATAAATGTTCAACCAACCATATTCTTCTCCAAACTTTATAGGATTGAATATTTTCATAAAACGGTTATTTTGACGTTTTCTTGTTTTTAAAAGAACATCAATTATATTGACTTTGCACATATTAAGTTTATATTTCTTAATTTGATAATTAATGGATTTATCCATCCATTTGATTTGCCCATTGGGGATGTCTGTAAATGCG
>JAGBSZ010000021.1 GCA_017631585.1 Bacteroidaceae bacterium | reverse complement strand
TTTGTGGCGACGAGCGCATCGAGGTTATCGACACCAAGAAGGAGAACAATCTTCCGATACATATCACAAAGCAGCTCCCTGCAAACCCTGCAGCAACATTCGTAGCTGAGGTTAACAAGAAGAAACGTGCAGCTTGTGCGGCAAACCACTCTTGCACACATTTGCTCGACCAGGCATTGCGTCAGGTATTGGGTACACACGTGGAGCAGAAGGGTTCGCTTGTAACACCGGAGGGCATACGTTTCGACTTCTCACACTTCCAGAAGGTTACCGATGAGGAGATTGAGCAGGTTGAGCGCATCGTAAACGCACGCATACGCGAGAACATTCCTCTTACCGACTACCGTAACATTCCTATCGAGGAGGCTAAACAGCTTGGTGCAATAGCACTCTTCGGCGAGAAGTACGGCGACCATGTACGCGTAGTACAGTTCGGTACATCAATAGAGTTCTGTGGCGGTACCCACGTATCGGCAACCGGTAACATCGGTATGGTAAAGATTATCAGTGAAAGCTCTGTTGCTGCAGGTGTACGCCGCATCGAGGCAATCACCGGAGAGGCTCTCGAGAACCACCTTTACAAGACACAGACCTTGATGAAAGAGATTCATGCACTCTTCAACAATGTACCTAACCTTAAGGCGACAATCATCAAGTCTATCGCAGAGAATGCTGAGCTGAAGAAGGAGATTGAGGAGTATGCAAAGGAGAAGGCTGCAATGATGAAGAACCAGCTGTTGAACGACATCAAGGAGAGAAACGGCATGCGTTACATCAGCGCAATCCTTCCTATGGCACCTGCAACAGTAAAGGATATTGCATTCATGTTGCGTCAGGAGCAGCCTGAGAATCTTTTGATTGTATTGGGCAGCATACACAACGACAAGCCACAGTTGACAATATCAGTGAGTGCCGACCTTGTTGAGCGCGGTATCAACGCCGGCAAGATTGTTGGTCAGGCTGCACGCGAGATGCAAGGCGGTGGCGGTGGTCAGGCACACTTTGCACAGGCAGGAGGTAAGAACCCCGAAGGTGTCAAAGCGGCAATAGACAAGGTATTCGAAATAATCGAAGCATAATTAATCAATAAATAAAAGAATGCGACCTAAAATAAAATTAGGTCGCATTCTTTTTGATAGGCTGTATAAAATTTTATACAGCCTCGTTTTTTATGTAAATATCAGGTCAGTTCTTGCTCAAGCTCAAAATCACGGTAAAGGTCTCGAAAGTATTCATAAATTCTGTTTCGAGTTCCTTGATTTGTGCTTCGGTCAGTTTCAAGCCCTCGTTCTCTTTTTCAACAAGGTCAACCATGCCACCCATCCAAGCAGCCTGCTTTGGAATGATGATAAAGAGGCGGTCGCCGTCTTCATCGGGAAATGTGGTAGCATTAACCTTATAAACATCGCTACCCTCATAGAGGTTGAATGTAAGGCTGTTGCCATTGTGGGTGTAGTTCTTGGTCTTTGCTTCGCCGTCCATTGTGTGGTTGAGCTTGCCGTCGGCAGCAAATGTAGCATCTGCAAAGAATTTCTTCATTACATCGATAATGCGGTCACCGTGCAATGACTCGACAGGGATAGAGTTCTCGCCATTGAAGGTTACACCCTCAGGAAGTTGAAGAGCGGTTTTGCCCTCAGCAGGAACGACTCTTACTGCAGAATTCAAGTAAGAGTATTTACCAGTGATGTCGAATGATTCTCTAACGCGGAAATGGATTCTCGTACCGAATTCTGGATTATCAATAACATTTTTAACTATATATTGCTCCTCTGTTACTTCAATATATTGACTCTTTTCAAGTTTCGACCCATCGTCTTGAATATAAGATGATATTAGTTTATTCCCTTCCAAACGATAGGTGCCGTAAGAATTTAACCAACCCAAAGTTTTATCCCATCCTACACCAGAAACAGTTCCATCTGCTCCATAATTTATATACATACTTGATTCAGGCGTAATGTTGAACCACTGTCCTACAATCAGCTGCGGATAGTCCTTATAAGGGTCAACAACTGCTTCGTTTTCTTCGTTGTCACAACTGCTCATAGTAAAGCAGAACATCATAGCCGCAAGGGCAATTCCAATCATTCTGAATGTTTTCATAATTCTTTGTTTTAAATTGTTATTGTTTGATGATTTATAGACACAAAAAGGGCGTTACCGCTTACGAAAAGAAGTAACGCCGAATATCAAATATACAAAATTGCTAACTAATTGATTATCAAAGCTT
>JAGBSZ010000198.1 GCA_017631585.1 Bacteroidaceae bacterium | reverse complement strand
CCTCGACACAGCAAATTCCTTTGCAATGCGAGAAGTTACAACAGAAATACTCCTGAAAAAGGTCGAAAGAGACTATTGTTTCACCTATCTGTACCATAATTATTAAAGCAAGGTCCCTAAAGCCTTTAAAGACCTTAGAGACCTTATAGTATTTATTGTTTTTTTTAAATCAAAGCCTTACCGGTCATCTCTGCAGGTGCTTCAAGACCCATAATCTTAAGGATTGTAGGAGCTACGTCTGCAAGAATACCATCTTCGATTGTTGCATTCTCAGAGTTTGTCACATACACACATGGAACAGGGTTCAATGAGTGCGCTGTATTAGGTGAACCATCAGGGTTGACTGCGTTGTCGGCATTACCGTGGTCGGCAATGATGATTGACTCATAGCCATGCTCGCGTGCAGCTTCGATAACATCCTTCAAGCATGCATCAACAGCAAGAACAGCCTTTTCAATTGCGCTGTAGATACCTGTGTGGCCTACCATATCGCCATTAGCGAAGTTCACAACGATAAACTCGTACTTTTCGCTGTTTATTTCGGCAACAAGCTTCTCTTTCACTTCGTATGCGCTCATCTCGGGCTGTAGATCGTATGTTGCAACCTTTGGAGAAGGAACAAGGATACGCTCCTCGCCTTCGTATGGAGTCTCACGACCGCCGTTGAAGAAGAATGTAACGTGTGCATACTTCTCGGTCTCTGCAATGTGGAGCTGCTTCATGCCCTGCTTTGAGATGAACTCACCAAGGGTGTTGTCAACGTTTTCCTTATCGAACAGAATGTGAACTCCTGTGAACTTTGCATCGTAAGGAGTCATACAGTAGTACTGCAAGCCGGGGATTGTTGTCATACCCTCAGCAGGCATATCCTCCTGTGTGAGAACAACTGTAAGCTCTTTTGCACGGTCGTTGCGATAGTTGAAGAAGATCACTGCATCGCCCTCGCTGATACGTGCATCGTAGTTTGTATTTACGATTGGCTTGATGAACTCGTCGGTAACACCCTCTTCGTATGATTCCTTTACAGCAGCTACCATGTCGCTTGCCTGCTTGCCCTCGCCCTTTACAATGAGGTCGTAAGCAATCTTGACACGCTCCCAACGTTTGTCGCGATCCATTGCATAGTAACGGCCTACGATTGTAGCCAACTTAAGTTCCTTGGCTGTGAGCTGCTCGATGAAGCCTGCACCGCTCTTTGGGTCAGTGTCACGACCGTCCATAAAACAGTGTACGTATGCATTCTCCACACCCTGAGAAACAGCAAACTTGTACATTGCCTCAAGGTGCTCGAGTGAACTATGAACACCACCGTCAGATGTCAAGCCCATGAAGTGGAGTTTCTTGCCGTTGTTCTTTGCATACTCTACGGCTGATACGAGTTCGGGATTTTTCTCTATTGAGCCATCTGCAATGGCGCGGTTTATCTTTAGAAGGTCCTGGTAAACGACACGACCGCCACCGATATTAAGGTGACCTACCTCACTGTTACCCATCTGACCGGCAGGAAGACCTACGTTCTCACCGCTTGCCTGAAGCTGCGATGTTGGATAAACCGATGTCAAATGATCCCAATATGGTGTAGGAGTATTGAAAATAACATCACCCTTACCGTGGTTACCAACACCCCAACCGTCGAGAATTACCAATAATGCTTTGTTTGCCATAATTTTATATCTGATTAATAAATTGTTTTCTAAACGCAAAATCTTTGCAAAGTTAGTCATTTTTATTTTGTATTCGACTATTTATAGAAATAAAAACACAAAAACTGTGTCAAAACATTGCCTACCGGATAGAAATATTAATTAATTTATCTTAATACATAAATAAATAGGGCGCAAAAGGGGTATTTATAACAAAAATAGCGTACTTTTGTAAATTAGACTGATGTGCAGACACATAAAAACAGTAATTTAAGGATGCGACACCCACTGAGCCTTTTCAACTTTTGCCCCAAATGCGGAAGCAATGCTTTCGTTGAGAACGACTTCAAATCGAAGCGTTGCAAGGATTGCGGTTTCATATACTATTTCAATCCGCTTGCGGCAACAGTTGCCATAATAACAAACAACAAAGGGGAGATACTTGTTGCCACACGCTCGAAAGAGCCGGCTAAGGGAACGCTCGACCTGCCAGGGGGCTTTTGCGACAGCTATGAGACTGCCGAGGAGGGGGTTGCAAGAGAGGTATTGGAGGAGACCGGACTGAAAGTGACCTCTGCCAAGTATCTCTTTACCATACCGAACATATACAACTACTCGGGAATGGAACTGCACACCATGGATATGTTCTTCAGATGCGAGGTTGAGAATTGCGAGACTACAACAGCCGACGACGATGTAGCCTGCCTGCATTGGGCAAGCATTGAAGAGCTCGATTGCAATGACTTTGGACTTCAATCGATAAGAAAGAGCATTTCCATGTTCAAGAAACTGTATAAGAATAATATGCTATAAAAATGAAAAGGAGTACTTTTTTACTTGTGTTCGTTTCGTTGGTTATGACAACGATGGGACAAATCGACAACAGTAACCGTTTGCTGGATGAATGTTACCGTCTGTACAACGACGGCAAATACGGCAATGCCTTGACTTTGATGAAGGAGATTGAGACAGACGGACTCGATGCCACAGAAAAGCAGGAGTTGGAACTTCTGAAAGCCATAACCACATTCGAGGAGAATCACCTTGAAGGTAGAGCTTTGATTCTGCAATACCTGGATGATTACCCCGAGAGTTCGAAGAAGGAACTGTTGGGATGTTACATAGCCGAGTCGTATTATCATGGCAAGGATTTTGAAATGGCATGCAAATGGTTTGAGCAGAACAACATCAAGCGTCTTCCACGAGAACAGCAGGAGAGAGCAACCCTCTATTACGCCCTGTCAATGCAGGAGTGCGGAAAAGAGGAGAATGCTGTGAGCATGCTGCGCAACGTTGCTGTAAAGAGCAAGAAATATGCCGACGATGCAATATTCCACCTTGCCGTTATCGACTACGACAACGACGAGCTTGAGAGTGCGGAACGTGGATTCAATAGCGTAAAGGATAGCAGAAAGTACAAATATGATGTACCCTACTTCATGGCAGGAATACACTTGAAACGCGGTGAGAATGATGAAGCCAATGAGATTGCCAAGAATTTCATCATACAGAACGGCAAGAAAAAGCAACAGATAGCAAGAATGCTGCAGATAAGCGGTTCGGCAAAGTATGCACAAGGAAACTACGAAGAGGCTATAACTCCGTTGACACGATACATTGAAAAAAGCGATAAACCCCAGCGCATTGCATGTTATCAGTTGGGTATGTGCCACTTTAAGAACGGCGACTTTGACAAGGCATTGCCTCTGTTTGTAATGTGCAACGACGGCAATGATGCTGTGGCACAGAGTTCTCTTTTGCACACCGGTATAATAATGCTTGAGAAAAAGGATGAGAACGGCGCACGAATATCTTTTGAACTGGCATCATCCATGACACACGATGACAAAGTTCGCGAAGAGGCGATGTACAACTACGCCCTCTGTCTGCACCGTACACGCTACTCTCCCTTTGCCGAGAGTGTAAAGGTTTTCGAGCTGTTCCTGAACGACTATCCGCAGTCGGAACACGCAAAGAAAGTTGAAGGTTATCTTGTAGAGGTGTATATGAACACTCACAATTATGATGTTGCTCTGCAATCCATCAACAAGATAAAGTCTCCGTCTGCAGAGATTCTGAAAGCAAAGCAGAAGATTCTGTACCGTCTGGGTGTGCAGGAGTTCATCAATGGCAATATGAACGGAGCAATATCATTCATGGACCGTTCTATCGAGCTATCACGCTACAACAAGGCTACACATGCCGATGCGCTCTACTGGAAAGGCGAGGCTCTTTATCGCAAAAGAGACTACAGTAATGCAGCCAACTGCTATCGCATGTCGATGATAAATGGCGGAGTAAACAACAATCGCGCACAATACGGCATAGGATACACTCTGTTCCAACAGAAAAGATACTCCGAGGCACGCAGAGAATTCACAACATTCATCAACATGAGTGTGGGTGAGAACAAAGAGACTATTGCCGATGCTCTGAACCGCATTGCCGATTGTTTCTTCTACCAGCGCGAATATGAGGATGCCGACAGAAACTATAAGATGTCTATTGCAACAGACAGTTCTGCATGCGACTACCCTCTTTACCGTTCGGCTTTGGCACAAGGTTTGTCCGACAACTACGAGGAGAAAGTAAACACTTTGAAAACCCTGTTGGAAAAATATCCAAACAGTGTATATGCCGAGCAGGCTTTCTATGAAATGGGTAGAGCATTTCTTGAACTGGAACAACCGGAAAATGCTATCACCACTTTCGACAGACTTACCGTGCGTTTCCCAAAGAGTTCGCTCACACGTCGTGCCACAACGGAGAAGGCAATGGTGTATAACTCTATAGGAGAGCGCGACAAGGCTATCGACACATACAAAGAGATTATCGAGCGTTACCCTCACAGCGAGGAAGCGCAGGTGGCATTCCAGGACTTGAAGAATATCTATGTAGATATGGGAGAGGTAAACGAATTTGCGCAATATGCAAATGCCACAGGAAACAATTCCATAAACAAGAATGAGATGGATACCCTTTCATATACCGCTGCTGAAAAGATATACGGCAAGGGGGATATATCCGGTGCCAAAGAGAAATTTGAGGAGTATCTTGCCGGATACGAGAAGGGTGTGTATCGTTTGAATTCCCACTATTATCTTGGAGAGATATATTATGACGAGAAGAACATTGACAAGGCATTGGGACATTTTGAGGAGGTATTGAAATTCTCGGACAACAAATACACAGAACTCTCCATAAAAAGGGCTGCCGGAATTATTTACAACAAGGAGAGATACGAAGAGGCAGGAGAACTCTACAAGCAACTGCTTGCAAAGAGCAGCAATGAGGAGCGTCGCCAGCTTGCGCGCACCAACATCATGCGTACAGCCCAGAAACTTGACAAATATGGCGAAATTGTGAAATATGCCGGCGAGTTGATGGCGAACAGCAACACTTCACCCGAGGTAAAACGCGAAGCAAGCTACAACCGCGCAAAGGCATATCTGGCAATGTCCAAGGAGGAGGCTGCCGTAAAAGATTTGAAAGAGCTTGCCGCCGACACCCGTACAAAGGAGGGCGCCGAAGCCAAATATCTGCTTGCACAGATTGAGTTCGACCAGGAGAAATATGATGATTGCGAAAACACAATCATGGAGTACATAAACGAGAGTACTCCGCACGCATACTGGCTTGCACGCAGTTTTGTTCTGCTGTCCGACTTATATTCTACACAGGGCAAGAAGATGGAGGCAAAGCAATATCTTCTTTCGCTACAAAACAATTACGAGGGCGAGGATGATATTGCTGAAATGATTGAGAGAAGACTGGAGATTTTGAACAAAGAAAACGAACAGCATAATTAAGCAACATGAAAAGAACTGTTTTATCATTGGCTGCGTTGCTGGTATGCGGCGCATTGTTTGCACAGGAAGATAGCAAGAACGCTGTTGTAAGCGTTGAAAACGATTATAATCCCACCATTGTAAATGTAAAGAAAAAGAACTTTACACCCACCGTCGAAGGCAAGAGCAATGAAAAACCTGCCGAATTGATATTCTCGAAACAGGCAACTCCTTACATGGGATTCACAAGCGAGAGAAGCACCAAAGAGGTTCTTCCTGCACAGGAGGATGCCTTGCCGGGATATTTGAGAGCCGGCTACGGCATAAGAAACGAGATTGATGCAAAAGTGGCATACAATCTGAATTTCAACGACAAGAGTTTCCTTAGATTCTCAGGGGCTTTTGACGGATTCAAATGCGATGTGAATGGAGACTACGGGAAGTGGAATTCGCGTATCTACAACAGCGCGGCAGGAGTGGATTTCGGATACAAGTTCAATAAACTTGTATTTGACATCAACGGAAACTTCAACAACAGAGTGCTTAACTATCAGAGAGCACCATATCCCGGAGGTTTGTCAAACAGACAGCACCACATGAACTACGACATACAGGTGAGCGGTGTTTCACAGCTTGCCGGTCCGTTTGCATACACATTCAATGCCGGATACACAAACTCCATGATGAGCTACACCGGAGGAGTAATAAATCCTATAAGAGAACAGCACATCAACGCCGGAGGCACATTTGCTTACGAAATTTATACAAAGTTTATGCGCAGAGCAGGAATTGATGTGGATCTCAACGGATTCCTTTACAACAGCACGCTGCAGAACAATACAAACAGCTTCAGAAACTATCTTTCGATGGACCTGAATCCGTTTGCCGACTTCAATTTCAACAACTGGCTCATTACATTCGGTGTCAACCTTAACATACACACAAGCAATGGTCCGGTATTTGCGATTGCACCTCATGTGAATGTGGATAAGGCTCTCACAAAAAGAATTTCGTTCTACGGAAAATTCACAGGCGGACGCAAGGATAACAGTTTCAAGACCATTGAGAGCATAACACCTTATTGGGGTTACACAAACCGTCAGATTAAGCCCACATACAGAATCATCGACGCTCTTGCAGGTACACGCATGACTTTAGAGCCTTTGTACTTTGATATATTTGCCGGATACGTTCTGACCAAAGATGATTTGTTGCAAACCGTTGCATATTCAGGGAAGATTACAAACTTAATATACACAAATTTCGAGCAGGGAGTTACCAATGATTTGTTCATAGGCAGCAGAATAGGATACGACTACGGTGGTTGGATTAACGTTGAAGCTGATGCCAAATACGACTATTGGACATGCAAGAACAGAGACCTTCTGCTGTTGCGCCCCGAGGTCACAGCCAACGCTAAAGTAGAAGTACGTCCTATCAGAAACCTTACAATAAAACTGGGTTATAACTTCACACACTATTCAAAAGGAGAAGCGGGACTGAGAGTAAGCGACAAGCACGACCTCCATTTAAGAGCAAGCTATACAATAAACAGATATATCGGCGCTTTTATACAGGGAAACAATCTTTTGAACGACAAATACTATGAATATGCCGGTTACTACACAAAAGGCATAAGCGGCATGCTGGGCGCTACCTTGAACTTCTAAAAAGAGAGATTTATAAAAAGAGATTGGCAAATGTGTTCTCCCCGGGTAAAAAATGTTACCTATTTTAAATAATATATTATTTAAGGGAGAAACGATGCCAACTCTTTTTATTTTTTTTGTTTTTTTGGTTTAATTATACGGGAAACTTTTCTACTTTTGCCATCGAAACAATAAAGAATTTTTCCCAATAATATAATAAGGGCATAAGTGTCATGCAGAAGAATTTAGTTATAGTTGAGTCACCTGCCAAAGCAAAAACAATTGAAAAATTCCTTGGTAAGGATTATAAAGTGATGTCAAGTTATGGTCATATATGCGACCTCAAGAAAAAGGAGTTCAGCATAAACACCAATACTTTTGAACCGGAATATGAGATTCCTGCAGAAAAGGAAAAACTTGTAAACACCCTAAAGAGCGAAGTAAAGAAAGCCGATATGGTTTGGCTCGCATCCGATGAGGACCGCGAGGGAGAAGCCATAAGCTGGCACTTATATACAGTTCTTGGACTGAAGCCCGAAAACACCAAGCGTATCGTTTTTCATGAGATTACAAAGAATGCAATTCTCAATGCCATAGAGAAGCCAAGAGAAATTGACACTAATCTTGTATATGCACAACAGGCACGTCGCGTGCTTGACCGCATCGTAGGTTTCAAGCTCTCACCGGTGCTGTGGCGCAAGGTAAAGCCTGCATTGTCGGCCGGACGAGTACAGAGTGTTACCGTAAGGCTCATTGTGGAGCGCGAAAGAGAGATAAACCGATTCACATCTGAGAGCAGCTACCGAATAACTGCCACATTCGAATTGCCAGGCGGAGCCGGTGCCCTGAATACAGAGCTTTCAAAGCGGTTCAAGACAAAGGAGGAGGCTGAGAAGTTCCTGCAATCATGCGAGAACGCCACATTCGTCATTGATGACGTAAACACAAAACCGCAGAAGAGGGTTCCTGCCGCTCCGTTCACCACATCAACGTTGCAACAGGAGGCTGCACGCAAACTCGGATTCACGGTATCCCAGACAATGATGATAGCACAGAGGCTGTACGAATCGGGATATATCACATACATGCGTACCGACTCTGTAAACCTGTCGTCACTATGCATAGGTTCATGCAAGAGCGTTGTAACCGATACATACGGAAGCGAATATCTCAAGAGCCGCAACTATTCGACAAATTCAAAGGGTGCTCAGGAGGCTCACGAGGCCATACGCCCTACATACATGACAAACACAACCATCGAAGGTACTGTTCCCGAAAAACGTCTTTATGAACTTATATGGAAACGCACCATTGCTTCGCAGATGGCTGATGCCGTAATAGAAAAGACCACTGTGAACATTGCCATAAGCGGACACAGCGAGAGCTTTGTTGCAACAGGTGAAGTTACTGTGTTTGACGGTTTCCTTCAGGTATATCGCGAAAGTACCGACGACGAAAACACCAATGAAAGCATAGCTATTCCTGCTGTACACAAAGGTGATATGCTGACGACAAAAGAGATAACAGCTACAGAGCGATTCACACAGCATCCTCCACGTTACACCGAGGCAAGCCTCGTTCGCAAGCTCGAGGAACTGGGAATTGGTCGTCCTTCAACATACGCCCCGACCATAAGCACCATACAGCAAAGAGGATACGTGGAGAAGGGCAACAAGAACGGTTCTACAAGAAAATACAATATCCTAACCCTCAACAACGGCAAAATCAGCGTCAAGGAGGGTAAAGAGAATGTGGGAGCAGAGAAAGCCAAATTGCTACCGACTGATATCGGAATTGTGGTGAACGACTTCCTGCTTGAGTTCTTCCCCGAAATAATGGACTACAACTTCACTGCAACCGTTGAAAAGGACTTTGATGAGATTGCTGACGGCAAACGTGTATGGTCGGAGCTTATTTCGGAGTTCTACAAGGATTTTGAGCCTAAGATTGACAATATAGTACAGACAAAGAGCGAGCACAAGGTTGGCGAACGCATACTCGGCAACGACCCTGCAAGCGGCAAACCTGTTTCGGTGAAGATTGGCCGTTTTGGTCCTATTGTTCAGATTGGTTCTGCAACAGATGAGGACAAACCCCGCTTTGCGCAGATGAAGCCGGGACAGACTCTTGAGACAATAACACTCGGAGAGGCTCTGTCACTATTCAGTCTGCCACGTACATTGGGAGAATTTGAAGAACAACCGGTGTCGATAGGTGCAGGACGCTTTGGACCATACATTAAGTTCGGAAACACTTACGTTACACTGCCAAAGACACACGACCCGCTGACTGTAAGCTATGAAGATGCAATAGAGCTTATTGAGGCAAAGCGTAAGGCGGAGGCAGAACGCATAATCAAGAGTTTTGATGAGAAGCCCGAACTACAGGTGCTGAACGGACGCTTCGGACCTTATATCGCTTTTGACGGCAACAATTACAAACTGCCAAAGAATGTGATTCCGGCTGAGTTGACACTTGAAGAGTGCATCGACATTGTGAACAAGCAGAAAGAGGGTGGCAAAGCTCCGGCAAAAAGACAATATACAAAAAAGAAATGACACGCATATTCCTTATAGGATACATGGGAGCCGGCAAGACAACGCTCGGACGCGCACTTGCCAAGGAACTTAAAATAGAGTTCATCGACCTGGACAACTACATCGAAGAGCGTCTTTGCAAGAGTATATCACAGATATTTGCCGAAAAGGGCGAAGAGGGGTTCAGAGAGATTGAACGCAGAATGTTGCATGAGGCAGGCGAATTTGAAAATGTGGTAATATCGACCGGAGGAGGAACACCATGTTTCTTTGACAATATCGAATATATGAACAGACAAGGTGCAACAGTGTTTCTTGATGTTCCGGTGGAGAGATTGTTCATAAGGTTGAGCATTGCACGCAAGAAGCGTCCGCTTATAATGGGAAAAAGCGATGAGGAGCTACGTTGCTTCATTGCAGAGCAACTGGCAAAAAGATTGCCGCACTACAGCAAGGCAAAGCAGAGATTCACTGCCGACCGGCTTGAGGATGTCAATCAGATTGAGGCATCGGTAAAAGAGTTTCTGCAACAGATAGAACTATAAAAAAAACAAGGAGATATTTTTTAACCTTCGCGGTTATTATTACTAACAGCTATCGAACGTTTCAGACATGAGAAAATGGCGCATTGAGGACTCAGAGGAGCTATATAACATCAATGGATGGGGAGCTTCTTATTTCAGCATCAATGAAAAGGGTAATGTTGCTGTCACTCCCAAAAAAGACGGCATACAGATTGATTTGAAAGATCTTATGGACGAGCTGCAACTACGTGATGTGGCAGCTCCCGTACTTATACGTTTTCCGGATATTCTCGACAACAGAATCGAGAAAATTTCGGGGTGTTTCAAAATTGCGGCACAGGAGTACAACTATAAAGGCGAGAATTTTATCGTTTATCCTATAAAGGTAAACCAGATGCGCCCAGTGGTGGAAGAGATTACAAGCCATGGAAAGAAGTACAATATTGGTCTTGAAGCCGGTTCAAAGCCTGAACTTCATGCTGTAATCGCAATGAACACCGAAAGCGACTCGCTTATTATATGCAACGGCTATAAGGATGACAGCTATATTGAACTTGCTCTTCTTGCACAAAAGATGGGACGACGCATATTCCTCGTCGTTGAAAAGCTCAACGAATTGAAGCGTATTGCCAAAATAGGAAAAAGACTAGGTGTGCGCCCGAATATCGGTATCCGTATCAAGCTGGCATCTGAAGGTAGCGGCAAATGGGAAGAGAGCGGTGGCGATGCAAGCAAGTTCGGCTTGACCTCGAGCGAGCTGTTGGAGGCTCTTGAGATACTCGACCGTTTCGATATCAAGGATTGTCTTAGACTTATACACTTCCACATAGGTAGTCAGGTGACACGCATACGCCACATCAAGACAGCGCTGCGCGAGGCATCGCAATTCTACGTACAGCTACACAAGCTGGGTTACAACATTGAGTTCACCGATATTGGCGGTGGCTTGGGTGTCGATTACGACGGTACACGTTCATCGAGCAGCGAGAGCAGTGTCAACTACTCGATACAGGAGTATGTAAACGATGCCATCTATACAATGGTGGATGCAGCCGACAAGAACGGTATTCCCCACCCTAACATCATTACAGAGAGCGGACGCTCCGTTTCGGCACATCATGCAGTGCTTGTATTCGAGGTTCTCGAAACAGCGGCCCTGCCACAGATGGACGAAGATTGGGAGGTTGCGGCAAACGACCACGAACTTGCAAAGGAACTATACAAGATATGGTGCGAACTCGACCAACGCACGATGCTTGAGGCACTACACGATGCGCAACAGATTCGTGAGGAGGCTCTTGAGCTGTTCAGCCACGGTATCGTTGACCTAAAGACACGCGCACAGATTGAAAGCATGTTCTGGAGTATAATCCGCGAGATTCTGGCAATAGCAAAGAACTTGAAACATGTTCCCGATGATTTCAGAAAACTCCCTAAGCTCATCGCCGACAAATATTTCTGTAACTTCTCGCTGTTCCAGAGCCTGCCCGACAGCTGGGGTATCGACCAGTTCTTCCCCATCATGCCGATACACCGTCTTGACGAACGTCCTGACCGCAACTGTACCATACAGGATATGACTTGTGACAGCGACGGCAAGATTACCGATTTCATACACTACAACAGCAAAGCCGACTCGCTGAAGGTACACCGCCTGAAATCGAACGAGCCATACTATCTTGGTGCATTCCTTGTGGGAGCATATCAGGAGATTCTTGGCGATATGCACAACCTGTTCGGTGACACCAATGCGGTACACGTAAGTGTGGATGAGAAAGGTTACCAGATTGAAAAAATCATTGACGGAGAGACCATTGCCGATGTTCTCGATTATGTACAGTTCGACGCGCGCAAGCTCGTGCGTACACTCGAACGCTGGGTAACAAGTGCCGTAAAAGAGGGAAAGATTACTCTTGAAGAGGGCAAGGAGTTCCTCTCTAACTATAGGTCGGGACTGTACGGATACACCTATCTTGATTATTGATTATCAATGTTATAATATTTTTGAGGGCAACCATACGGTTGCCCTCAAAAAGTTAAGTACGCAATGTATTCAACATTTGAACATCCTCTATTGGGGCTTATAAAAATTACACAAAACCAACGTGCACGACGTATAATAATGCGTGCATGCGATGGGTGTATCCGTGTCACCGTTCCGCCATTTGCCACAAAAGCCGATATTGACAAAGCTTTAGCAAAATATGGAAACAAACTGAAGGAGATACAGACAACAAAGGTAATTGACTCAGGGTACAGGATTGGAGAAGGCAATTTCAAAATAGAGATACAGGAGTACAAAGGCGGAAACTTCATGTGGGTACACAATGACCATGGGGCTACGCTTATGTGCCCGGAAAAGAACAATTATGCAACGCAACAGGATTGGCTGCGGAAAGTAATTACGAATGCCATACACAACGAGGCAAGAAGAGTGCTTCCGAAACGCCTTGAGGAACTTGCAGAGAAGCATGGTTTCAAATACAGTAATTGCTCTGTACGCAACAGCCACAGCCGTTGGGGAAGTTGCAGCGGAAAAGGCAATATCAGCCTAAGCATATATCTTGTTCTGCTCACCAACGAGCTTATCGACTATGTCCTGTTGCACGAACTGTGCCATACCGTTGAGATGAATCATGGTGAACGTTTCTGGGCTATTCTCGACAAGGTCTGCAATGGAAACGCCAAGGAGATTCGAAGCAGACTTAAAAGGCATACACCCGATATATAACGGTTCAACAACATCAATACGGCTGTTTTTTGGAAGCTGAAAGAGTTCAAATTTGTTCATTTCGGAATTAAGTAGTAAATTTACACAAACTTACAAACAGAATCAATAAATGTCAGTAGAAATAATTAAGGTTGAGAACAGTAAGCAGTTGAAGACATTTATCCGCTTTAACTATGAATTGTACAAAGAGAATCCCTACTCGGTTCCCGATTTGTACGAGGACACCGTTAACACCTTGCGTAAGGACCGTAACGCAGCTTTTGAGTTTTGCGAAGCCGATTATTTTCTTGCATACCGCAACGGTAAGGTTGTGGGGCGCATTGCAGCAATAATAAACCACCGCGCAAATGAGAAGTGGGGAAAAAAGACGGCACGCTTCGGCTGGGTTGACTTTATCGATGACAACGAAGTTGTAGATGCTCTTTTTGCCACTGCAGAAAAATGGGCACGCGAACGTGGCATGACAGAGATTGAAGGTCCGTTGGGATTTACCGACCTTGACCCGGAAGGAATGCTCATAGAGGGATTCGACCGTCTGGGCACAATGGCGACAATATATAACCACCCGTATTACCCTGAGCACATGCAACGACTGGGATTTGCAAAGGCTGCCGACTGGGTGGAATTCATGTTCAGAGTTCCCGAGGAGAGATGGGAAAAAGCTGTCCGCGTATCTGCAATTGTGGAACGCAAATACAATCTCAGGATTGTAAAATGCAAATCGCGTTCTGAGCTTGCAAGACGCTATGGCAGACAGATGTTTGAACTTATCAACGAATGTTATGCTGAGCTGCACGGGTACTCTGAATTGAGCGAAAAGCAGATAGAACAGTACATCAAGATGTACTTGCCTATAATAGACATGCGCCTGGCATCATTCATCGTTGACAAGGATGACAATCTGATTGGTATTGGTGTAAGCATATATTCAATGTCGGAAGCCCTGCGCAAAGCCAAAGGAAAGTTATTCCCGTTTGGCTGGTGGCATTTGGCAAAAGCACTATTCTTCAAACAACCCAAACGCCTTGATTTTCTGCTTGTAGCAATCAAGCCTGAATACCAAAACAAGGGTGTGTTCGCAATGATGTTCAATGACCTTTTAGGCAGTTTCATTGATATGGGATTCATTGACGTGGAGAGCAACCCGGAACTTGAAGACAACAAGAAGATGCTTAGTCAATGGGATAGCTTTGACAAGGACCAGCACAAGCGTCGCAGAGCATTCAGAAAAGAGATTTAACTGTAAACTATACAACAGAACTATAAAACACAAAAAATGTCCGAAGATAAAGATTTGGAATTCAACGAAAACCCTAAAGTTGATGCCGCGGCATACGACGATGACTCCATACGCCACCTTAGCGACGTGGAGCATATACGTCTGCGCCCCGGTATGTACATTGGTAAATTGGGTGACGGTTCACAAAGCGATGACGGTATATATGTATTGCTGAAAGAGGTAGTGGATAACTGTATCGACGAATTCAAGATGGGATTCGGCAAACGCATTGAGATTGATATAATCGAACACCACACTGTTGCAATACGCGACTACGGTCGTGGCATTCCGCAAGGAATGATGATTCAGGCTGTGAGCAAGCTCAACACCGGTGCAAAATACGACGACAAGGTATTCAAGAAATCTGTGGGACTTAACGGTGTCGGCTTAAAGGCTGTAAATGCCACAAGTACCAATTTTGAGGTACGCAGTTACCGCGAAGGCGTGGTACGTATTGCCAAATTCGAAAAAGGCATACTCGTAAGCGACACAACCGAAAAGACCGGCGACGAGAACGGAACATATATATCGTTCACACCGGATAACAGCCTGTACCGCAACTTTGAATATCGCGATGCATATATCGAGACCCTGTTGAGGAACTACACATATCTGAACACCGGATTGGCAATCATGTTCAACGGCAAGCGCATTCTTTCGCGCAATGGTCTTGTGGATTTGCTCAGCGACCGCATGACTGCCGATGCTCTCTACCCTATCATTCATTTGAAGAGCAATGATATTGAGATTGCATTCACTCACGCACAGCAGTATGGCGAGGAGTATTACTCCTTTGTCAACGGACAGCACACCTCACAGGGAGGTACACACCAGAGTGCATTCAAGGAACTTGTTGCACTGACAATCCATGATTTCTTCTCGGCAAAGAATTTTGAATACTGCGACATTCGCAACGGAATTGTAGCCGCCATTGCCGTAAACATACAGGAACCTGTATTCGAGAGCCAGACAAAGGTTCGTCTCGGTTCAACAACCATAGCACCCGACCCAGGCAGCATGAGTGTAAAGAAGTTCATAAGCGACTTTGTAAAAGAGGAACTTGACAACTTCCTGCACAAGAACCCGGAAATAAGCGATGTCATACTCACAAAGATTATGGCATCGGAAAAGGAGCGCAAGGAACTTGCCGGACTGACAAAGCAGGTGCGCGAAAAGGCTAAGAAGGTGAATATGCACAACCGCAAACTACGCGATTGCCGAATACACTACAACGATACCAAGGGCGACCGTATGGACGAGAGTTGCATCTTCATCACAGAGGGTGACTCTGCAAGCGGTTCCATCACAAAAAGCCGCGATGCCAACACGCAGGCTGTATTCAGCTTAAGAGGAAAGCCATTGAACTGTTTTGGACTTACACGCGCCGTGGTTTATCAGAACGAGGAGTTCAACCTATTGCAGGCTGCATTGAACATCGAAGATGGTCTTGAGGGATTGAGATACAACAAAGTGATTGTTGCAACAGATGCCGATGTGGATGGAATGCACATCAGGCTGCTGATGATAACATTCTTCCTCCAGTTCTTCCCTGAGCTGATAAAGAAAGGACATGTGTATATTCTGCAGACACCGCTGTTCCGTGTACGCAACAAGCGCAAACTGCCACGTGGCAAGAAAGGCGCAGAGGAGAAAAAAGAGCACAAGAGTGATTTTGAAACAATATATTGCTACAACGAGGAAGAGCGCATAGCGGCTATAGAGAAATTATCACCTAACCCAGAAATTACACGTTTCAAGGGACTGGGAGAGATTTCGCCTGACGAGTTCCGCAATTTCATCGGTCCGGACATGCGTCTGGAGCGCGTGGAGCTTCATAAAGATGACAAAGTGGAAGACCTGCTCAGCTATTACATGGGAAAGAACACCATGGAACGACAGAACTTCATCATCGACAACCTTGTTGTTGAAGAAGATAAAGCAAATGAGGAGGAGTAACATCATGGCTAAGCAGGCACTTTTTGCAGGTTCATTCGACCCGTTCACCATCGGACACTATTCGGTTGTAAAACGGGCATTGCCAATGTTTGACAAGATAACAATAGGCATTGGAATAAATTCAGGGAAAAAGAGCATGTTCCCTGTCGAAGAGAGGGTCAAAGCCATTGAAAAAGCCTTTGCAGGAGAAGAACGCATAGAGGTAAAAGTATATGACTGCCTTACAATGGATTTTGCAAAGGAGATTGGAGCTGACGTTCTGTTGCGCGGAGTGCGTACTACAAAGGATTTTGAATACGAGCGCGAAATTGCCGACATTAATCTCAAACTCGGTGGAATAGAGACCGTTCTGCTTATAAGCGAGCCTGAATACGCATCGATAAGCAGCAGTGTGGTACGCGAATTAATAACATACGGCAAGGATGTGTCAGAGCTCCTGCCATAAACAAACTAAAATATGAAAAGACTATTTATAATTATTGCAGTGCTTTCGTTTACATTTATTGCCAAAGCACAGGAGATGCCGGAACACATCCTTAAACTGATGTACACCAGCAACATCATTTCGCGTTTCTATGTGGATGAAACCGACAACGACAAGATTACAGAAACCGGAATAAAAGCTATGCTCAAAGAGCTTGACCCGCACTCTACATACACCGACCCTAAAGAGACCAAAGCTCTGCTGGAGCAGATGCAGGGCAGTTTCAGTGGTATTGGAATACAGTTCAATGTTGTTTCAGATACATTGTACGTTATACAGACAACAAAGAACGGACCTTCGGAGCGTGTCGGACTGCTTGCCGGTGACAAGATTGTAACTGTGAACGATACTGTCATTGCCGGCGTGAAGATGGAACGTGCCGACATAATGTCGCGTCTGCGCGGAGCAAAAGGTTCGAATGTCAAGATAGGCGTTGTTCGCAAAGGCATTGACCGCATATTGGAATTCAACATCGTACGCGATGATATTTCAACAGAGACTGTCGATGTGGCATATATGATTGACAAGAACAACGGATACATACGTATTACATCGTTCGGTGCCAAAACACACGAGGAGTTTGCGACAAAACTCGACTCATTGAAAGCATTGGGCATGAAGAACCTGATAATCGACCTCGAGGGCAATGGTGGAGGATACCTTAGTGCAGCTGTTGAAATAGCAAGCGAGCTTATCGATGAGAACAAACTCGTAGTATATACCGAAGGCAAGAGTAATCCGCGCACAGACTACTTATCTAGAGGCAACGGAAAATTCCTTAAAGGAAATGTTGTTGTTATTGTGGATGAGACATCGGCTTCAGCTGCCGAGATTCTGTCAGGGGCGATACAGGATTGGGACAGAGGCTTGGTTGTGGGAAGACGCAGCTTTGGCAAGGGACTCGTGCAGCGTCCGTTCAACTTGCCTGACGGTTCTATGATACGTCTCACTGTGGCACGCTACTACACCCCGACAGGACGATGCATACAGAAACCATACGACAATGACTCAATAAAATACGAGCAGGACCTTATGCAACGCTACAACAGCGGTGAGCTTACAAGCGCTGACAGCATACACTTCCCCGACTCGCACAAGACATACACCAAGCGTCTCGGTCGCCCGGTATATGGTGGCGGTGGTATAATGCCGGATTATTTTGTGCCACTCGACACTCTCAAATATACAAAGTATCATCGTGCCCTTGCCGCAAAAGGCAGCATTGTACAGGCTTCACTCAAATATCTTGATGCCAACAGAGAAAACATTACCAAAGAGTACAAGGACATCTATGACTTTGACAATCGCTTTGAGGTTGATGAGGCATTCATAAAGATTCTCAATGAGCAGAGCCTCCAGGATAAAGTAAAACTGGAAGGCGGTGAAGAGGAGTACCAGAAATCGTTGCCTGAGATAAAGACACAGTTAAAACACCTGATAGCACGCGATATTTGGGATATGGAGGAATTCATGCAGATTTACAACCGCACAAACGACATGTTCCTGAAAGCATACGAACTTGTAAAAGAGAAAAAGTTTGAGAAACTGATGCAGAAATAAAAACAAAATTGGCGACCCTTTTCACTTTTGGGTCGCCATTTTTTTGCATATAACCAGCACCTTGTTACCATCGGCAAGTGTCGTCGCAAATATATAGCTGTCGCCACCATCGGACAATTTAAGACGTTTGCGCAACTGTTGAACACTCTCGGGGAAGTTACGTACCGTTATATTTGCCTTTTGCAGAGCCTGCACCTTTTTGATATCAGCCTTAGAGAATCCCAACACATCTACTACTTCAAACATACGCCCGGGAAAATGGGAGAACAACTCGTTGCTTGTATATAACTGACTGTTCGGATGCAGTTTGTCAACCCCCAAGCGCTGCGACAACACATTATGGCATCCGGCTTTTTGGATGCTCGCATTCGGCTCGTAAAGATACTTGCAGACCTCGCTGCAATATGTAGCCTTGAAGTCGCTATCTTCATGTTGTTTAAAGACAAATTCCTGCGTTCCATCATTGAGGATATTCACACAACTGATGACACAGTCATCATTCTTTGCACCACCAAGAACAAACAGCAATTCCTTGCATTCATTGTTTACTGCCACAACATGAACAGCCACCACACTGCATAACTGACGACAAGCCATAGTTATATCGAGCAACGGAGAGGTCTTTATCATCACATTGGATGCTTTGGACAAAAGTTTTTCTTCAAGCTCAACCACATTAGGCTCGCAATCGGACAATGCCACAACCTTACGACCTTCGCCATCCCTTCGGGCAGGATCCACAAATATCCAGTCGAGTTGTGGCAACGAAGCCAACAATTCTTCGCTGTTTCCGTTCAACACTTTTGCTTTATCAAGCCCGAGCAAAGAGAAGTTGGAACGCGCAATTTCACATAACCTCTCATTTCGCTCGATATAAAACGCCTCGTCAAACCCACGGCATATATAACTGAAATCTATTCCGAATCCGCCGGTAAGGTCGGCAAAACTTCTGCCACTTACCAAAGCAGCCTTATATTTTGCTGTCTTTTCGCTGGAACATTGCTCCATAGATATTTTCGGTGGATACACAACTCCTTTTGTTGCAGACCACGTAGGCAGTTTCTCGCACGCATGTTGCCATCCCTCTATCTGCACAACAGCCTCGCGCATATCAACAGAGGGGTATTTCCTCGCTTGCAGAGCAAGCATGCGGACATCATCCTTACGATGCTCTTCGATAAACTCTATGGTAGCACTGTCGAGCATAAGCATCAATTCTTATTCAGTATCACCAATGCACCTATAACACCCGGTACCCAACCACAAAGTGTCAGAAGAAATACTATCAGAAATGAACCGCAGCCCTTGTCAATAACAGCAAGAGGCGGAAAAAATATGGACAAAAATACTCTTAATAAAGACATGATATTTTATTTAATAATTTACAATGTGTATATGTATCTATGCGAATATACAACAGAAAAAAGACTATCGCAATATTAACATCAATTCACCGGAAAGTCTGTTATACAATACTATAGAATACCCCTCCGAAAGCTCCTGCAAGGAGAAGTATCAGAATGGGGCTTGCCTTAAAGAACTTCATAGCCACGAATGCCGATACAAACAAAGCCACACTCACACAAAACTGCAATGGTGTATCTTTGGGAGAGCCAAAGTTCTCTGCTGTCATCAGCAACAACGCCGCTGATGCTATCAAGCCGACAACTACAGGACGAAGAGCTGCAAAAACAGCCTCAACATTGCGATGAGTACTGTATTTCATAAAGAAACGGCTTACGGCAAGCATAAGCAGCACCGACGGCAACATAACTGCCAATGAGGCAACAAACGAGCCAAACACGGCAAGCAGTTCAGAAGCCCCACTGTTAAAGACAGCCGTATAACCGACGTATGTGGCAGAATTTATGCCTATCGGTCCGGGAGTCATCTGGCTTATTGCTACAATATCGGTGAATTCTGATGCCGTCAACCACCCATGACGCGTAACAACTTCACCCTGAATGACAGAAAGCATACCATAACCTCCACCAAAGGAAAAGAGACCTATCTTTAGGAATGTATAGAAAAGTTCAACAAGTAGCATCATGCCTTACCTCCTTTCATCTTGCCATACACCAAACCGGCTACACCTGCCACTATTATAACATAGACAGGAGATACCCCGGCAAACACTATCAGCAACGCTGTCAATACAGGTATCCACAAGGTACTCCACCCTATCTTAGCACTCCTTGCCACATTAAAGACAGGAACGGCAATCAATGCAACAACAACAGGACGCAAACCTTTGAATATATTATTTACAAGCTCAATATGACGGAACTGACGGAAAAAGAGAGCTATAAGCAATATTATAACCACAGAGGGCAATGCACAACCGAATGCCGCAGCTACAGCACCTGCCACGCGACGCATGCGGTAACCAACAAACACAGCCATATTAACGGCAAATACACCGGGAGCAGATTGGGCAATAGCCAACAAATCGGTGAACTCCTTGGGATTCAGCCATCCGTTGCGCTGCACTACGTCGCGCTGCAAAAGGGGTATCATGGCATAGCCTCCGCCAAAGGTAAAAAGTCCTATGCGGAAGAAAGTGGCAAACAGTTTGAAAAGAGACGTTGGCATATATACTTTAAATACTCAGGGACAGACAATGTCTGCCCCTGGATATGATTATCGATTGACGGGCAGGCAGACCCTGCCCCTACAAGTCATTTTACTTCACTTTTTCAGCAACCCAATTATAAGCGTTACGGAAAATCTCAATCCATGGTGTAACATCATCAGCCACATGGTTAGCAGGATATGTAGCACACTGCCATGGGAAGATAGCACGCTCGGGGTGTGGCATCATTGCAACGTGGCGACCATCTGCGCTTGCAAGAGCCGCAACATTGTAGTCAGAACCGTTTGGATTAGCCGGGTAACCTTCGTATGCATACTGGGCTACGATATTGTACTTTTCTGCTTCGTAAGGCAATGAGAACTTACCCTCACCGTGAGCAACCCAGACACCAAGACGGCTGTTAGACAATGAGCCGAAGAGGACACTGTTGTTCTCGGGAACATTTACGCCTACGAATGATGACTCGAACTTGTGTGAATTGTTATGCAACATACGTCCGCGCTCGGCATATTCAGGGTTGATAAGGTTAAGTTCCATCATCAACTGGCAACCGTTACAGATACCGAGTGACAAGGTATCCTCGCGCTGATAGAAGCGGTCGAGAGCTGCCTTTGCCTTAGGATTGAAGAGGAATCCGCCTGCCCAACCCTTTGCAGAGCCAAGAACGTCAGAGTTAGAGAAACCGCCGCAGAATACGATGAAGTTAACCTCGTCAAGAGTCTCGCGACCGCTGATAAGGTCGGTCATTGTAACGTCCTTTACATCGAAGCCTGCAAGATACATTGCATATGCCATTTCGCGCTCACCGTTTGTACCCTTCTCGCGGATGATAGCCGCACGTACACCCGATTTCTCGCGACGGTCGGCAGACATGCCATAGCTTGAGAGCATACCGTTGAAACGAGCCGGCATGCGGTAGCGCAACGGCTGGTTCTTGTAGTTCTTGAGACGCTCGCTTGCACAACCGTTGAAGCTCTGCTTCAAATCCATGAGGTATGAGCTGTCGAACCATACATCGCGATAGTGTTCAATATCAAACAAGCGTGTACGACCATCCTTGGCAACTGCAATATGACGTTTCTCGCAAGGAGCACCAATCTTAACGAAGCAGATACCTGCATCATCAAGAATCTCCTGCATACGACACTTGTCCTTATCGGCAACCTGAATTACAAGGGCAGGATTCTCGGCAAACAACAGTTTGACAATATCCTTTTCAACAACGCTGTTGAGGTCGATTTCCATACCGCCGGTTGTGTTTGCGAAACACATCTCGAGCAATGTTGTTATAAGACCACCGGCAGAAATATCGTGACCAGCCATTACAATACCCTCTTTTACAAGACGCTGAACAGCATCGAACGCCTCAGCGAAATATTCAGGGTTAGCAACAGTTGGAACATCATCACCGATGCAGTTGAGTGTCTGTGCAAATGCAGAACCGCCCAAACGCAAATGGTCAAAGCTGAAATCGATATGATAGAAAGCACTCTTTGGCTCATTTACCATTACCGGAGAAACAACCTTGCGAATATCAGAAACTTCACCACCTGCAGATACGATTACTGTACCCGGGCTGATAACCTTTGTTCCGTCAGGATATTTCTGTGTCATTGACAATGAGTCCTTACCTGTAGGTACGTTTATCTTGAGAGCGCAGCAGAAGTCGCTGAGTGCCTCAACACCACGGTAGAGACGTGCATCCTCACCCTCCTGTGAGCGGCATGGCCACATCCAGTTGGCACTGAGTGAAATACTCTTTATACCATTTGCAAGAGGAGCAAGAGCAATGTTTGTCAAAGCCTCGGAAACAGCAAGTACAGAACCCTTTGCAGGATCGGCAAGACCAGCCTGAGGAGCATGACCTATAGAAGTTGCAATACCCTGCTTGCCGCGATAGTCGAGTGTAACGACACCGCAGTCGCTTAGTGGCAACTGGATTTCACCCTGACACTGCTGACGTGCAATCTTACCTGTTACCGAACGGTCAACCTTGTTTGTCAACCAGTCTTTACATGCAACAGCTTCAAGACGCAATACATCTGTCAGGTATTCCTCGATATTATCAGCGTTGTATTCAGCATCCTTATAGTGACGCTCAACAGTTTTGTCAACCATATATGTCTTTGGTGAAGAGCCGAACATCTGGCTCACTGAAAGGTCGAAAGGACGTTTGCCGTCAGCCTGCTCGAAAGCAAAACGAGCATCACCGGTTGTCTCTCCGACAACATACATTGGCGCACGCTCACGCTCGGCAACCTTACGAACATATTCAATGGCATCCTCCTTGATAAGCAAGCCCATACGCTCCTGTGACTCATTGGCAATGATTTCCTTTGCCGACAATGTGCTGTCACCTACGGGGAGGTTCGCCATATTGATTACACCGCCACACTCTTCAACAAGCTCTGACAGACAGTTCACGTGACCGGCAGAACCATGGTCGTGGATTGAAACTACAGGGTTGGTCTCATCCTCGCAAAGCGCGCGAACAACGTTGTATGCACGTTTCTGCATCTCGGCATTGGCACGCTGAACTGCGTTGAGCTCGATACCCGAAGAGTAACGACCTGTATCAACAGAAGATACAGAACCACCACCAAGACCGATACGATAGTTGTCACCACCCATCACGATTACCTTGTTGCCCTTTTCAGGAGCACCCTTGAGGCAGTCGCGACGTGTACCATAACCTACACCTCCGGCAAGCATGATTACCTTGTCGTAACCATATACCTCATCGTTCTCCTTATGCTCGAAAGTAAGCACTGAACCACAGATAAGCGGCTGACCGAACTTGTTACCGAAATCGGAAGCACCGTTTGATGCCTTTGTAAGAATCTGCTCAGGTGTCTGATACAACCATTTGCGTACAGGAAGCATCTCCTCCCACTTGCGGTCGTTGTATGTACGGGGGTATGATGTCATATAGACTGCTGTTCCGGCAATAGGCCATGAACCTTTACCTCCACCCATACGGTCACGGATTTCACCACCGGTACCTGTAGATGCACCATTGAAAGGCTCTACAGTTGTGGGGAAGTTGTGTGTCTCTGCCTTAAGAGAGATTACAGTCTCGATATCTTTGATTACAAAATAGTCGGGGATTGAGTGGTCTGCCGGAGCAAACTGTTCTACAACAGGACCTTGTGCAAAAGCAACGTTATCCTTGTATGCCGAGATAATGCTGTTGCGGTTCTCGTTTGTAGTGCGCTTGATCATTGCAAAAAGCGATGATGGCATCTCTTCGCCGTCGATAATAAATGTACCGCCGAAGATTTTATGACGGCAGTGCTCTGAGTTAATCTGAGCGAATCCAAATACCTCACTGTCGGTAAGTTTACGACCAAGCTCGCCTTCTACGCGATGCAAGTAGTCGATTTCCTCCTTTGAAAGAGCAAGACCCTCCTGCTCATTATAGCTGTCAAGGTCTTCGATGAATTCAATGGGTTTAGGCTCGATGTCAACGGTAAATATCGCCTGGTCAAGACCACGATACATACGCTGCAACATTGGGTCGTACTCCGCGTTCTCATCCTTTACAGGATAATACTCCTCGATGCGCACAACGCCTTCGATACCCATGTTTTGGGTAATCTCGACAGCATTGGTACTCCATGGAGTAATCATTTCGCGACGGGGACCTACGAAGAAGCCATCCATTGTTTCACTCTCTACAGGTGTTGCCTCGCCGTAGAGCCAACATAATTTCTCAATGTCGTTTGCCGACAATACATTATTCACTTGGGTTGCAATAACCGTACGGTTTGATGTAGTGAAAAAGTAAATCATATAAGGTTTTTGTTTGTTGTTTTTACACAATACCATTCAGCAAAGAGCCTAATGTACTTTGCTATTTTGGCAAAGATAACTATAAAAATAATATTTCGGAAATTTTAAGAACATTTGTTATAACGGCAAATTATTATTATCAGAAAATTATTGGCAGAGAATTGTTTTTTCTAAATTTGCAACGATACAAGAACATTGATTGGTATATTATGGAGATTTTTATAGGATTAACCGTCCCGCTTTTGGGAACAGTCATCGGCGCGGCGACAGTGCTGATGCTACGCAACAATATATCTGATTTGACAAACAGAGCCATGCTCGGTTTTGCATCCGGAGTCATGGTTGCCGCAAGTTTCTGGTCACTGCTCCAACCGGCATTCGAACAAGCCGGAAGCGGTTTCGCCAATGCATGGCCGGTTCTTGTCGGATTCATCGCCGGCATATGCTTTTTGCTTTTTCTCGACACCATTATCCCTCACCAGCACGTTGAAGATGCAAGACCCGAAGGACCTAAATCACGTTTGCCACGCTCAATAAAAATGATACTTGCCGTAGCTCTGCACAACATCCCTGAAGGCATGGCAGTAGGTGTTGTTTTTGCAGGAGTTATTGGCGGAGACACGGCCTTGACTCTTTCGGGAGCATTGGCACTTTCCATAGGTATGGCAATACAGAACATCCCTGAGGGAGCAATAATATCCATACCTCTACGCAATGAAGGAAAAAGCCGTTTCAAAGCGTTCACATGGGGAGCGCTGTCGGGCTTGGTGGAGCCTGTTGCGGCAATAGCAACAATACTTTTTCTGGGAGCCAATGCATCAGCAATGCCGGCACTCCTTGCATTTGCCGCAGGAGCAATGTTGTACGTTGTTGTTGAAGAACTCATTCCGTCATCGCAGGCAGGCAAGCACAGCAACATCGGAACAATAGGATTTGCCATAGGATTTGTACTTATGATGCTGCTGGATGTCGTT
>JAGBSZ010000197.1 GCA_017631585.1 Bacteroidaceae bacterium | reverse complement strand
GGTCGTTCTCTTTTTGAGAGGTTGTATAAAAAGAGCTATTTTAAGGCTTGCGAAGCCCGAAAAAGCGCAGTTTACTAAGCGTAAATGAGCATTTTGAGGGCGAGTGTAACGACAAAAGAGCCTTTTTAGTCAGCCTCTTTTTTTGTCAATTCACAAATACACAGTCGAAATATTCCTCAAATATATCTCTTGCGGCATCGAGTTGCTCAGGAGTATTCTCCTTAACACCCTTCAGCTTATATTCCATACCAAGAGGCTCATATTTATGCGCGCCCAATGTATGATAAGGCAATACCTCGACACGTTTTATCATATCATACCCCTTGAAGTGCTCGCCTAACGTACGGATATCCTCTTCAAAGGCACTGTATCCCTGTACAAGAACATAACGCAACCAGAAAGGCTTACCGTTATCCTGCAACCACTTGGCAGTTTTCAATGTCTGCTCATTGCTGCGCTCAGTGAGTGTCTTATGACGCTCGGGATTAATCTGCTTGACATCAAGCATCACCAAATCGACAATAGAGAAGAGTTCCTCTATATCACTGTTCCAGATACTGCCGTTGGTGTCGATGCACACATGTATTCCCTGCTCCTGCAAGCGTTTCACAAGCGGAACGAGAGCCTTCGCTTGAAAAGTAGGCTCACCACCACTGAATGTTACACCACCCTTTTTGCCGAAGAAAGCCTTTTCACTCATTGCTTGACGGACAATATCTTCAATATCGGTCTCTTTGCTATCGCCTTTTGGGTCGATGGTGTCGGGATTCGCACAATATAGACAACGGAAGTTACAGCCCTGCAAGAAAACCACAAGACGTACTCCGGGACCGTCGAATGTTCCCAAAGATTCGTATGAATGTACTCTGATATTCATTGTTATATATTTGAAAAATAGGCCGGCTATTCAGCCAGCCTATTCTGTTATTAAATTAGTTCATTCATTACATGCGCTCGTGGAACGAACGTGAGATAACCTCGAGCTGGTGTTCACGGCTCAATCTGATGAAGTTTACAGCATAACCTGATACGCGGATTGTAAGCTGTGGATACTTCTCAGGATGTTCCATTGCATCCATAAGCATCTCGCGGTTGAGAACGTTTACGTTCAAGTGGTGAGCACCCTTGGTGAAGTAACCGTCCATCAAAGTAACAAGGTTCTCTACACGTGTAGCATCGTCAACACCGAGTGACTTTGGAATGATAGAGAATGTGTTACTGATACCGTCCTGAGAATCGCGGTAACGCAACTTAGCTACTGAGCTCAAAGATGCAACAGCACCCTTCTTGTCGCGTCCGTGCATTGGGTTAGCACCCGGAGCGAAAGCAACGCCCTTAGCACGACCGTCAGGAGTAGCACCTGTCTTCTTACCGTACATTACGTTTGAAGTAATTGTAAGGAGTGACAATGTAGGCTGAGCATTCTTGTAAACAGGATGCTTCTTGAGTTCCTCGCTGAAGAAGTAAACCAAGTCGATACCGAGGTGGTCAACACGGTCGTCATCATTACCGAAGCATGGGAATTCGTTCTCTATTTCGAAAGACTCTGTCAAGCCGAGCTCGTTACGTTTTACAGTAACCTTACCGTACTTGATAGCTGAAAGTGAGTCGATAG
>JAGBSZ010000196.1 GCA_017631585.1 Bacteroidaceae bacterium | reverse complement strand
CTTGTCACAGATACCTATCTGACGACCAATCTCGCGAGCTGTACCCGGAGTATCACCCGTTACAATCTTTACATCCACACCTGCCTGCAAACAACGCGAAACAGCTTCGGGCACATCATCACGGACAGGGTCGGATATTGCGACAAAACCCACGAACGTAAGATTCGTTCCATGCAAACGACCGTTCTCGTATGGTGCGATATTGTCATTATCATCGAGCAACTGATAAGCGAAACCAAGCGTACGCATGGCCATTCCCTGATACTCAAGAAGTTTTGCCTCGATTGCTTCGCGATGCTTGTTGGTTGTGGATACTCCATTCTCTGTCATCACATGATTACAATGAGCCAACACAATCTCGGGTGCTCCCTTTACATAAAGAACCTTTTTCCCAAGCAATGGAGAATCGACAACAGTTGCCATATACTTACGCTCTGTAGAGAATGTCAGCTGGCTTAGCACCTTTGCACCTTCGCGCAACTGCATATAATCGGCGCCTTGCCTGTCGAGCCACAAAAGAAGAGCAGCTTCAGTGGGATTACCGATAGTCTTTACCACTCCGCCTTCTTTATTGAGATTTGCAGTAGAATTGACTGCCATACCCTCTTTTACCACAGCACTTGCCACATCGGATGTAAGCACCTGTTCCTTTAGCGCAAAGAAGTTTGTTTCATATACCTGCATTCTGTTTTGTGTGAGAGTACCCGTCTTGTCGGTACATATTACCGTTGTAGCACCCATAGTCTCGCAGGCATGCATCTTGCGCACGAGGTTGTTTGTCTTGAGCATGCGGTTCATGCTAAGTGCAAGACTCAATGTAACAGCCATAGGCAATCCTTCGGGAACAGAAACGACGATGAGCGTCACTGCAATCATAAAGCTGTTGAGTAACGATGAAATCACTGTCATTGCATCCAGTGGAGCATCCTGCAGGAACACTTTCACCGAGAGCAATACAAATGTAACAGCCGCAACGGCATAACCAATCTTGCTTATAAGCCCGGCAAGGCGTTTCAACTGCATCTGCAACGGCGTATCAAGTTCATTGTCAATCAATGCTCCCTGATTCACTTTGCCATACTCAGTAGAATCGCCCACAAGTTCCACCTCCATTACTCCATGACCATCGACAACCGTTGTACTGCGCAGCACTCTGTTTGAAGGATAAGTAGCCTCATCGTCAAAATCAGCCTCTACCGTAGTCTTTGAAATTACAGGTTCACCGGTCAAGGTGGATTCATTTATTTGCAATGAGTGGCTCTCAATCAAAATACCGTCGGCAGGAACTTCGTCACCGGTGTTCAATAGAACTATATCACCGACAACAATCTCCTTACGCGACACCTCCTGCACCTTACCGTTGCGCATAACGGTAACCATGATATCATCGTTCACGGTATTCAAAACCTCGAAAGCACGGGCTGCCTTGACCTCAAAGATAAAACCGATGGTGCTTGCAAGTATAATCGCGAAGAAGATACCAAGAGGCTCAAGAAACGCGGCAAAGCCCTCCTGCTCCGGTCCCCAACAATGCACACCTGATATTATCATAGACAAAACCCATGCAAAGAGCAATATGCGTATTATCGGGTCCTCGAATTTCTCAAGGAACTGCTTCCATAACGAAACTCTCTTGGGGGGAGTAAGAACATTCTCACCAAAAAGACGGCGACTCTCCTCTACCTGCTCAGGAGTCAATCCTGTCAATCTCTTTTCCGACATATCTTCAATATTAAAACAGATTCAACTTATTGCCACGTGCCTCTTCAAGAGTACGCAACGGGATTTCATTCTTTGATGTGGCACTGCAACGCAAAACATTCTGCTCCGCTCTCAACTTCTCCACAAAAGCCGAACAGCGTTCCTCGCCACCAAGCAGTTCTGCAGCCACAACCACATTCTGTGAAACATCCTTCACATGAATTACCGGTGCAGAATAATGTGGCGCAATCTTCAACGCAGTGTGCAACGGACTTGTTGTTGCGCCGGCAATCATCACCGGGATATTCAGTTTCTGTTTCTCAAGTTCTTTAACAACAGAAATCATTTCGTCGAGCGACGGAGTGATAAGACCGCTTAACACAATTATATCCACATTATTACTCATTGCTTCCGAAACGATGCGCTCCTGAGGCACCATCACACCAAGGTCTATGACATCATATCCGTTGCAGCCCATAACCACTCCGGCGATATTTTTTCCGATGTCATGAACATCACCCTTTACCGTAGCATGCAGCACCTTACCGGCAGACTGCTTCATCTCGCTACGTTCCCCCTCGATAAGAGGCTGCAGAATGGCTACAGCCTGCTTCATTGTGCGCGCAGTCTTTACCACCTGCGGAAGAAAAAGCTTTCCCGCGCCGAAAAGTTCTCCCACTACACCCATGCCATCCATCAACGGACCGCCTATGACATTCACAGCCGTACCATACTTTTCAACAGCCTCGGCAAGGTCACATTCAAGATAATCGCCGTTTCCTTTGAGCAAAGCCCATTCAAGACGCTTTTCCACTGATTCCATGCGCCAGGCATCATCGACAACGCTTTGCGCTACCGTTCCTTGCGATTTCAAATCTTCAGCTATCGCAATAAGCCTCTCCGTAGCATCGGCACATCTGTCAAGCACCACATCTTCCATAGCCTTGCAAACATCAGCAGGAATATCATTATACAGCACCTGAGTCTGGGGATTGACTATTCCCATATCCATTCCGGCAGATATTGCATAATAGAGGAATACCGCATGCAACGCCTCACGCACATAATTGTTACCTCTGAACGAGAAAGATAGATTGCTTACACCTCCGCTCACATGCGCACCCTTTAGATTTTCTCTTATCCATGCACATGCCCTTATGAAATCAAGACCATACGATGCATGTTCCTCGATACCCGTCGCAACAGCGAGGATATTGGGGTCAAATATAATTTCATACGGCTCATATCCTGCCTTTTCGGTCAACAGACGGAAAGCACGTTCACATATTTCTATTTTACGTTCGTATGTTGTAGCCTGTCCCTCTTCGTCAAAAGCCATCACAACAACTACGGCACCAAGACGTTTTGCCTCAATGGCACGCTGCACGAACAACGCCTCACCCTCCTTAAGGGATATTGAATTCACAATGGCACGTCCCTGGATGCACTTGAGTCCGGCGCGTATCACCTCCCAGTCGGAAGAATCCACCATCAATGGCAATCGGGCAATTTCAGGTTCTCCGGCAAGCAGATTAAGAAAATTCACCATTTCGGCTCTGACATCGAGCAAACCGTCATCCATATTTATATCGAGTACCAGCGCACCATCCTCCACCTGCTTGCGTGCAATCTTCAAAGCCTCCGCATAGTTCTTTTCATTTATCAGACGCAGGAACTTGCGCGAGCCTGCCACATTGCATCGCTCACCCACATTCATAAAATTGGAATTGCTGTTCAGCACCACTCTTTCAAGCCCTGACAGCCACAGCTCAGATGGCTTGGCAACCGGAACACGAGGTGTAACACCATCGACCAACTCCGGGAAGAGAGCAATATATTCATCGGTTGTTCCGCAACAACCGCCAACAATATTCACAAGACCGTCACTGATATATTCACGCACAATTTCTGCCATCTCCTCAGGAGTCTGGTCATACTCGCCGAGAGCATTCGGCAAACCGGCATTGGGATATACGCTTACATAGAAAGGAGCTATATCTGAAAGACGTTTCAGGAACGGCTTCATCTCCCTTGCACCGAAAGAGCAATTCAATCCCACCGACAACAATTTACGCCCTGCCACCGAAGCAAGGAAAGCCTCAATGGTCTGCCCCGAAAGAATACGTCCCTGAGCATCAGCGATTGTAAACGACAACATTACAGGAACTTCGCGACCTGTTGCAGCCATAGCCTCATCAGACGCATAAAGAGCAGCCTTGGCATTGAGAGTGTCAAAGATTGTTTCACACAGAAGCACATCCACACCTCCCTCTATAAGCGCAATCATCTGCTCCTTATAGGCATCGGCAAGCTCATCGAAAGTAACATTACGGTATGCAGGATTCTCCACATCGGGGCTCATGGAACATGTACGCGATGTAGGACCTACAGAACCTGCCACAAAGCGAGGCTTATCAGGAGTGGAATATTCATCGGCAACCGCACGAGCCAATTCAGCCGCACGGAGATTTATTTCACGGCATATATTCTCACAACCATACTCTGCCTGCGATATACGGTTGGCATTGAAAGTGGATGTCTCGATAATGTCAGCCCCGGCAGCAAGATATTTGGAATGTATTCCACGTATCACATCAGGACGCGTAAGCACCAGAATATCATTGTTGCCTTTAAGCATTACCGGATGCTCCGCAAACCTGTCGCCACGGAAATCCTCCTCGCCAAGCCCGCACCTCTGCACCATAGTACCCATGGCACCGTCAAGCACAAGTATTCTCTCTTTCAATATATCATGAAGTTCCATAAATTACATATTCTTGAAAACATTGGCTCTACCCTTTGTTCAAAGGATAGAGCAACATCAAAACAAAACAATCAATAATCTTTTCTTATTCTGTCCATCTCGCGTTTATCGTCACGCTCCTTTATCGACTCTCGCTTATCATATTCGTGCTTACCGCGCGCAAG
>JAGBSZ010000195.1 GCA_017631585.1 Bacteroidaceae bacterium | reverse complement strand
CCCCATTCCCTGATTTGACACGTTAAGATAATAACGACGAGCGAGAAGCGGACGAATGATGTTGCTTGCAACTCATGAGCAGGAGCTTGGAGCGAATTTCGAAACTCTGTGCCGAGTCTTTTGCTTCTTTTCGTCGGCACGAAAAGAAGAGAAAAGAACGACATGAAGAGGAATAAAAGTCCAAATCAGTAAGGTTAAAAACTGCGGTTAAACACAAGGTTGATGTTGAGATGTTTCGACTTCGCTCAACATGACACCGCAACGCGGTTACTAGGGCAGACACATCGGTCTGCCTCTACGGAATATATTACCTTATATACATATTATAACTCTTTTCAAACCCTATGGTTGTTTTTTCGCTGTGTCCGGGATATACAATGGTGTCATCGGGTAGTGCAAAGAGTTTTTCTCTTATGGCTGTTATCAGTTGCAGGTGGTTGGAGTCGGGGAAATCGGTGCGGCCTATGCTTTGGCAAAAAAGGGCATCGCCGGTGAACAGTACCTTTTCCTGCGGTATATGATAGGCAAGGCTTCCGGGTGAGTGTCCGGGAACAGCAATAACCTCTATCTTTTGGTTGCCAAATGTAATTTCGTCACCATCTTTCAGGATACGTCCCAATGCGGGTATTTTCTCTTCGTATCTTATGCCGAAGCGGGCAACACGCTCGGCAATGCTCTCTGCCCAGCTCCAGTCCTTGTCGCTTGCCTCTGCCTTTACTCCCAATGTCTCTTCCACCCATGCATTGCCGAATATGTGGTCAAAGTGCAGATGTGTGTTGAGATAGTGCTTCAGAGTAAGTCCCTGGCTTTGGATGAACAGCCTTATGCGTTCGCGTTCTTCGCTCGACCATGCTCCGCAGTCAATCAGCACGGCTTCGTCTGTCTCGTCCCACAGCAGGTAGCAGTTCACCTCAATGGGGTTTACTATGAATGTCTTTATCTGCATGATTTATCAAATCTGTACATAAACAACCTTCTTGTCTTTGAAGTACTCTTCGTCGAACCAGTTGGTAAGCTCTATTATCTCACGGCAATTCTTGAACATGCGTGTCTCGTTGTTCATGTCACCGCCTTTAAGGCATATAATACCATTGGGCAACACATTGTTCTGCTCGTTTGATATATTCTTTCGGCAAATCTTTACAAGGTCGGGTAGTTGCATCACGGCACGGCTTACAACAAAATGGTATTTGTCCTTTATCTCCTCGGCACGGCTGTGGCTTGTCCTTACATTCTCCAGCCCGATGCTCTGTGCTATCTCCGATGCAACGCGTACTTTCTTGCCAATGCTATCTACAAGATGAAAATTAACCTCGGGGAACATTATTGCAAGAGGAATGCCGGGGAATCCGCCACCGCAGCCCATATCCATTATTTTTGTGCCGGGCTTGAAGGTGATGTATTTTGCTATGGCAAGAGAGTGCAGTACATGATGCTCGTACAGGTTTTCGATATCCTTGCGTGAGATTACATTAATCTTGCTGTTCCAATCGTAGTAGAGGTCGTACAACGCTGCGAACTGCTCTGTCTGCTTTTCGCTCAGGTTGGGGAAATATTTCTTTATGATATCCATTATTTCAAAAGGTCTTTAAGTTCGTCGTATGTTACATTTATCATTATGTCTCCAAAGGCGTATGGAGCAATCTCGTATTTGTTGTATATGAATACAATCTTTTCGCTGTCAAGAATGAAATTGTTTGAAATGAACATCTCATTGTCGCGGTAGAGGTATCCTTTCTCTTTTATCCCCTCGATATTCTCAACCTGCAGCTGTTTGGCGAGGTTGTTTATGAGAATCTGCGTCAGCGGTTCTTCGTAGTTCTCCTTGAGTATATCGCTCAGTACAATCTCTTCTCCTGTCTCAGGGTTGAAATTCAACACCGTATAGAAACTGTATGGATGCATTCCGCCGCTGAACTCCTCCCACATTATAGTGTAGTTGATGTAGCCTTTGTATCCTTTCTCCACTTCGCTGTTGGCTATACAGTAGTTATAGAACCACACGGCAGGCATATCGTTTTCCTTGCTGTTGATATATTCAGGCAACAGCTCAAGGTACTCTTTCTTGCGTTGCGCGATGAAACTTTCGCAAGCCTCGGTTATCGAGTTGCTTGAACTCTCGAACAGAGTGTATGCAATCGCCTGGTTTATGTTGTCTGTGGCGATGCTGTCGCCTGCATCAATCAGCGACAGTGAAAAGTCGAATTTCAGCGTTGGCGAATCGCTTGCATGCTCGCTCAGCTTGAATGTCTCGTGATATTCAAAAGGTATTGTTGTTATCTCTTTTTTATCCTCAACAGCCTTTTCTTTCTTGCTGTTGCCTATGCAGCAGGAAAAAACGGCTATGATGAGAGAATAAAATATGATTCTTGCGCACTTTTTCATTTCTTGTTTGTTTTATGTTCAACCGGACCGCCATAGAGGTCTCTTTAGGCTATAAAGGTAGTGTATTTTGAATTTATACGCCAAAAATGCCTCTTTATTTTTTGTTTTTGGTATAAAAAAAGAGTGGAGATATTGATTTTTGGCATTCAAGGAGCTAACTTCGCGTGAAGAAACACTATGGCAAGGTATCCGGCATTATTAACCTTCAAAATCAAATTTTATGAGAATGTGCAATTATGCGGCATTTGCCGGAGGTGTTCTGCTCGGTGGCTTCATTGCTTTGTTGTTTGCTCCCAAAAAGGGTACAGAGCTGAGAGCCGATATCAAAGAGAAGTTGGGCGATGTCAAGAAACATGTCGATGAGACAATTGCCATGTGTGGCGAAGCCTGCAAACGTGGTGCCGGTGTGGATGTAACAATCGAAGAGTAGTGTCATGAGCATCAGAGAGAATTTCAAGACTCTGTGTGACGATGCTGATGAGTATGTGAAGCGGAGCATTGACAGCTACAAGCTGATGCTTGTCAAGAGTCTGGCATTGTTTTATGGCGATATGGCATGCCGTTTTGTACTGTTCATGCTCCTGTTCCTTGCATTTGTGTTGATGCTTGTGGCTATGGTGGTGCTGTTGGCACCTTTCATTGGGCTTGCCGTTGCTCTGCTTATGGCTGTGGCGTTGCTTGTGGCTGTTGCTTTGTCGGTGTATCTGTTCAGAATGAATCTGTTTGTCGATGGGGCAGTGAAGCGCATGTGTGGAATGTTTTTTGATGATGAAGATGAAAAGGAGTGACTATTGCAATATCTCTTCGTTTGACGAGTTGCGCATGGTGCAGCGCGAGAATTACCGGGCATTGAAAAGGGTAAAGGAGGATATGTTGTCACGTGGCGATGCGCTTGCAGAATCGCTCTCGCCGGCGGCATTGCTGAATGAATTCATGCGTTGTGTGTCGCCATTGCGGGCAATATTTGAATGTTTTTTGAAAAAGCATGGCGGATAACCGCGGTGCCTGTTTTTGCTGAAAGCATTTAAAACGCGGTTTATATTATTACTTTGAAAAATACGAAAAATCATGACAATACTGTTATCTGTAATCTCATTGGTTCTGTTGCTGGCACTTATTGTTCTGGCAGTGCTTTTTGTGCGCGTGTATGGCAAATGCTCGGCTTGTGAAAAAGAGAATCTGCTGTTGAACGACACCAATGGCAGGCTTGCCGAAACGGTAGCGAAGAATGAGAATGAGATGCTTGCTGTGTATGCTGTGCGTGAAGAACAGTTTGCACGCATTGCGTCTCTTGAGAGCGAGAACAGGGTGCTAAACGAGCGTCTTGAGGCTCAGAAAGAGCAGTTCAATGCAACCTTGGAACAGATGCGCAACGAGTTCAAGACCATTGCCGGCGAGGCTCTCGAAAAGAACAGCGAGATGCTGAGCCGTCAGTCGCAGGAGAAATTGTCAAATATCCTTACACCGTTCAACAACGACCTCAAGCAGTTCCGCGAAAAGGTTGAGAGCTACTACGGCGAGGAGAGCAAGCAACGTTTCTCGTTGCAGGAGAATATAAAGAGCCTTGTCGAGGCAAACAGGAATATAACCCGCGAGGCAGTCAACCTTACCAATGCAATAACGGGCACCAACAACAATAAGTTCCAGGGCGATTGGGGCGAAACAATACTTGAGCAGATACTTGAAAATTCCGGGCTTATCGAGGGTGAGCAGTGGGAACATCAGGTTACTCTGCGCGACGAGACAGGAATCGTGGCTGTGAACGAGGAGACGCACCGAACAATGAAGCCCGACGTTATTGTGCATTTCCCGGGCAAGCGCGATATAATAATAGATTCCAAAGTGTCGCTCAAGGCATATATGGCATATCTTTCGGCAGAGGATGATGCGTCGCGTGCAATAGCCCTTAAAGAGCATGTGGCGAGTGTCCGCAGGCATATCGACGAGCTTGCCGGCAAGCGTTACGACAAATACAATATCCATTCGCTCGACTATGTGATGCTGTTTATTCCCAACGAACCGTCATACTTCATGGCAATGGATGCCGACAACAGCCTGTGGAACTATGCATACAAAAAGGGTATCGTACTCATTTCGCCCTCCAACCTTATATCCACGCTGTTTGTTGTGAATTCCCTGTGGACACGCGAGCGTCAGCAGCGCGATGTGCAGAAGATAGTGGATACAGCCAACCTATTATATGACAAATTCGTGAACTTCACCGATAATTTCCGTAAGATAGATACCTCGCTCGAAAAGGCGCGCGAGGCATACAGCGATGCCTTCAAGCAACTTAAAACAGGCAACGGCAGCATAGCAAAGAAACTCGACGAACTCAAACAGTGTGGCTTGCTGACAACATCAAAGCAGATACACGATAATTTTATAGAGAGCAAGTGAATTTGTTATGATTTTCTGCACTCACTTTGAAAAATATTGAAGTAAACTTCATTTTTATCACTTGCTTATAACTATCTTTGAGATAAATCTCGAAAATTCTTTCGTTCGCTGTGAAAAATATTCAAGCAAGCTTGATATTTCTCGCTCACTTATTCGTATCTTTGAGCTGAACCTCGAAGATACTTGCACTCGCTGTGAAAAATATCCAAGCAAGCTTGATATTTTTGCTTTCAGCGAAATTTAGCTTCGTTCATTGCGTGAGAAAATGAATTTTCTCCCATTCACTTGCACAAT
>JAGBSZ010000020.1 GCA_017631585.1 Bacteroidaceae bacterium | reverse complement strand
ATTGAAGCTCCTGCAGAAGAAGCTGAAGGCGAGTTCTAATGTTAAGGCCCTCATCTTAGGATGAGGGTCTATCTTTCTCTTTAGGACAGTATGATGGCGTATACTCAGAATGATATATTAACATTTAGTAATTTATTTAATGGAAATACAGAAGCATACGGAGTAACAGAAGTAGGTGAGATAGTCAATGGCAAAGCTGAAGCTAAATCACGTTTACAATATGGACAGGTAACGCCTGTAATCTTCCAAAAACATCTCGAAGGACAACTCTCAATTGGTATAGCTCCGATACAGCAAGATGGTACTTGTTATTTTGGAGCTATTGATATTGATGACTATAAATATAACATTAACG
Organism: Bacteroidaceae bacterium; assembly: GCA_017631585.1. Taxonomy (GTDB): domain Bacteria; phylum Bacteroidota; class Bacteroidia; order Bacteroidales; family Bacteroidaceae; genus HGM04593. The sequence goes on along the minus strand of JAGBSZ010000020.1, from coordinate 4,543 downwards.
ACGTAATAGCAGCTATCTACGATTTCGATATGCCATTATGTCCTTGTTACAGTAAATCGAAAAAATTACATATATACATATTCTTCAGTGACCCAACTCCTGCTGCTGATGTACAGGAGATACTTAAGTGGTACGCTAGAGCATTCGCCTGTGATAAGAAGGTTGAAATCTTTCCTAAGCAGGCTAAAGCTAGTGACAGTAATAAGTTCTATAGTTGGATTAACTTACCATACTTCGATGCCGATAGTGACAATCACCGTAAGTTAGTCAACAAGAATGGGCTTGTTGAATTAAGCGATGCATTGGAATATATGCAGTCAAAACAATTATCTTATAAAGAACATAAGGAGTGGATAAATGAATTTCAGTACAATGACGCTCCGCCGTGCATTCTGTCCGGGTTACTGTTACGTGATATTGGCCCCGGCCAAAGAAACAACTGGTTATTTAGTACTGGTGTCTATCTCAGACTTAAAGATGAGAACTGCGACCTACGCACACTTCTCACCGACATCAATCATAGCTTACATGAACCCATCCCTGATGATGAGCTTAATGCGACAGTCATTAAGGGCTTTAACAGGAAAAGCTACTTCTATATGTGTGCCGCACTTGAAAGATGCGATAAGGCAATATGCCGTCAACAAGAATATGGCATTGAATCGAAAGCATCTACAGGACTTGATTTCGGAGACCTTACACAGTACATGACAGACCCACCATACTATGAGTGGATAGTTAATGGACAGAAGTTAACATTTTGGAACGAACAGGAAATCTTAGGACAAGGTAAGTTCCGTGCTTTATGTTTACGACAGTTACATCTTGTTCCGCGTACCGTACCGGATGATAGATGGTCGAAAATATTGACACGTGCTTGTGAGAACATAACAGTTATACAACCATCAGTAGATGTGGGAGACTTCTCATCCGGTTCTACATTCTATGACTTAACTTGTGCATACTTTAATGCAAGACGTAAAGCAGATAACATAACACAGCTCGCAATGGGACGTGTATACAAGGATGAGGTCGAGAAGGAATATATCTTCACAGCTAAATCATTCATCGACTTCTTGGTACATAAAAATGACTTCACACAATATAAACCTATCGAAATGAGAGTTCGATTACAACAGTTGGGAGCCTATAAGGAAGGCGTTTATTGGCATATGCCTATAAGCTCGATACCGGAACAAGAAGAGAAGCCTATTGAAATAGACTTTAGGGATAAGGAAACTGAACAGGAGGATTTCTAAGATGCATAAGTGTATTATTCGTAAACTTAATAAGAAAGTTAAACGTACACGCTGTAGCAACATTGGTGTTACTTCACTTAGTAAGGCGGCACGTCGATTAGAGATATTGGACAAGGTATTAGCTCTGTTCGGTATGAGAGTAGGGACATATCAGACAGCAGATTTAGATATACAGGGTGGTGTAATAACAGGAGTTCGTCTAACTGTATATTTTATGGAGAAATGATATGACTAAGTTCGATGGAATGTTAGAGCTTGAAGAGAAAATAAATAAAGCGGCTAAAGAATGTAGCAATAGGTTGTGGTACAAGAAATGGAATCCAGGACAGGACATGTTGGTAATTGCGTTCATAGAAGGTGTTAAGTGGTTAGCACGGGAATCAATGAAGGAGCAGGTAAAAGATGAACACATTTAATGGCACACTTGATATTTACCTTGCTTCTGCAGGATGTGGTAAAACACATCAACTGATGAACATAATTGATTATCATCTCAAGAATGGAGTACCAATCGACAGGATAGCATTTGTTACATTCACAAAGAAGGGTGCTGAAGTAGCTCAGTTACGTGTAGCAGAACAATTCGGTCTTGATTTAAGACAGCTTAAACATTTCCGTACTATACATAGTCTTGCGTTCAGAGGTTGTGGAGCGTCTCGTGACAGGATGATGGATTACGCAAAGTATAAAGACTTCGGTGAGAAAGCAGGTTATGACTTTGGTAGGTTAGGTCTAGATGCAAACGAAGGTAATGACTGGCGTGAGATGCAGGACCAACAACTTGTAACAATTGAGCAGCTATATAGAACCAATCATAAGTACTGTGAACAGATTATGGACGATAGAGTTAGTTATTCAGAACTAACACGTTACATCCAATTGTATCAGAAGTATAAGCATACGTTCGGTTATATGGACTTCACAGATTTGTTGGAACAGTATATAGCTAACGGGCTTACTGAAGATGTTGATATAGTATGTTTAGATGAGATGCAGGATTCAAGTCCCTTACAGTGGCAGCTTGTATTCCAAGCATTCAGTAAGGCTAGACACGTATATGCTGTTGGAGATGTTAAACAAGCTGTATTTACATATAGTGGAGCATCAGCAGATACATTATTGAAATTAAAAGGTACACAGCATATGTTAGATAAATCATATCGTGTACCTTCTCGTATATTAGATTTCGCACAAACAATTGTTGACGAAATGGAATTAACAGACCACAGTAAATGTAAGGCGGTGCATGATGGAGGATTTGTTGAAGACATTACCTGTTTGGATGAACTCACCGAAAGATTCGATATTAACAAGACGTACTTTTTTCTGGCACGTAACAAGAAGTTTTTCAAGTTGTTCGAAGACTGGTGTAAGGAACAAGGAATTCCGTATTGTATTAAAGGAGAACCCGTCTTTAGTGACACAGACAAAATGGAATTTAGAGACGGAAAGACCGACGGATGGGATACAGCAAAACTCGACTTTGCGAGAGCGTGCCACTCTCACGGGTTATTTTATCCACACCCAAAAATCAACATAAGCACAATCCATACTGTAAAGGGTGATGAGGCGGATGTAGTAGTACTGTTGAGTGATATAAGTAGAGCAGTTGATTCACAATTGGAAATGGACCCTGATAGTGAACATCGAGTATTCTATGTTGCTGTTACAAGAGCAAAAGAAAAATTAATCATTGTTCAACCTCAAACTCGTATGTACTACCCTTACCTTTTAATGTGAAAATCGTTATCCAAAAGGTACGAAAATGTTTATTTTGAAAATAATCAATATAAATGATAAAGCAAAATTAAAATAAGTTCAAGTACACATCGCTTGAAACTTGAGGAGGCAGAATGATTGTAGAAGTTTACTGCGACCGAAAGGGTTGTGGCAAAGTAGTTGGAGCTCAACGAATCGAGAACAACAAGGTTGTTGAAGAGGAATGGGTAGAGGGACACTGCACAGAAGATATTGTGGATGATGAGCTGCATGTCTTAGGTACAGCACACTTCTGTTCTATCGAATGCGCGAACAAGAAGGATGAATTCTTAACACCGGAGGAGATGGAAGATGATAGCAGCAATTGATATTGAAACAAGCGACCCTCATCTCAAACAATGGGGACCGGGAGCTTGCAGGAAAGATGGAGAAATCCTAGGTGTTGGTATCTATTGTCCTGATTTAGGAGTCGACGAATACTTTGCACCCGATGACCCTCGTATCGCAGAGATACTCAATGACCCTGATGTAACAAAAGTATTCCATAATGGTGTATATGACTTGGATTGGTTGGTCAACGGTTATGGTTTCAAGGTATATGGTACTATTGAAGATACAATGACACGTGAAACGTTATTGGATTCTTACGCAATGAGTTATTCATTAGACGCTTGTTGTCATAGACGTGGTGTCGAAGGTAAGAACAAAGACGATACAATCGATAAATGGTGGACTGAAAACGGAGGCAAGGGTAAAGCCATTGAACATCTTAAAGAAGTACCTGCGGCTGTAGTAGGCAGATACTGTAAACAAGATTGTAAAGCAACATATGACTTATATATGGCTCAACAACCTTTGTTGGAGCAGCAGAATCTGTTGAATGCTAACGATATTGAATGCCGCCTGTATCCATTACTTATGCAGATGAAAGGTAATGGTATCAAAGTCGATATGGCAAACCTTCTGAAGTTAGCAGACCAGTTTGATGAAGAATATGAAACAGGTATTCACGAACTGGAACAACAATATGGCTTTGAGGAAGATACCTTATCACTTAATTCAGCTAAGGATATTGAAAAGATGTGGCGAGCTGAACACTTACCTATTGAATACACAGCAACAGGTAAACCTTCATTCGCAGCTGATGTATTGGAAGATTGTCCACATCCGTTAGCTGAAAAGATTCGTCACTTACGTGGCCTAACTAAGACACAGGCATTCTTTAACTCATGGGTTGATTATGCAATCAATGGTTATATACATCCTTGTTTCTATCCTGCGAAACGTGATGATGCAGGAACAGTAACAGGAAGGTGGTCATCGAGTGACCCGAACTTACAACAAGTACCTGCAAGGGCAGATAAACACGGTAAGGAAATCCGTTCGTTGTTTATACCTGAGGAAGGTTGTATTCTTGGCGCATTCGACTATAAACAGATTGAATATCGTGTATTTATTCATTTCGCACAGGGACCAGGTGTTGCTGAAGCACAAGCACAGTTACTCGGCTTATATTTCAATCATATGGCACCTCAAATTGCTTACACGTTTTCTCAAAACAAATT
>JAGBSZ010000019.1 GCA_017631585.1 Bacteroidaceae bacterium | reverse complement strand
AAAGTTGGAGAAAAACTGGTAATAAAAAGAATAAAGAGAGATAATAATAGATGAAAAGAGTATTTCTAACGACGCTGTTCTTCCTTCTAATTATAGGAAACATATCAGCGGATGAGATAACATTCGTAGCTCAGGCACCAAAGTCTGTAGTTGTGAATCAGCAGTTCAGACTTACATTCAAGGTAAACAGAGCAAATGTAAAAGAACCGACTATTCCCGACCTGTCCGATTTTAATATCCTGACAGGTCCTCATCGTTCTACCCAACAGAATTATCAGTTTGTGAATGGCAAAAGCTCCAAAGAGGAGTCGGTAACATTCACATATATCCTGATGGCTGAGAAAGAGGGTGAGTTTAGAATTCCTGCCGCATCGATAATGGTAGATGGCAAGAAATACAGTTCTAATCCTCTGCGTCTTAAAGTGTTGCCACCCGATAAGAACAGCTCATCACAGAGCCAAGGCGGTGGAAACAGTATGCAGATGCAAAACAACGGTTCATCAACAAATATCAACGACGATGACCTCTTTGTTCGTGCAACATTGAGCATGGGTAAGGTCTATGAGCAGGAGGCTGTGCTGTTGACATATAAAGTATATTCTACAGTAAACCTTACTAATCTTAGCAATCCTACTCCCGATTTGAAAGACTTTCATATTCAGGAAGTGCAGTTGCCACGTGAGAAACATTTTGAATTGGAACATTACAACGGACGTAATTACAACACTGTTGTATGGCGTCAATTCGTGTTGTTCCCACAGCAGAGTGGAGTATTGGAAATACCATCATTGACATTCGAGAGTGTTATTGCAGTGCAGAGTCGTCGTAGTTTCGACCCGTTTGAAATGATGTTTAACGGTGGTCCGTCATATGTTGAAATCAAAAAGAACCTTACAAGCAACAAACTTACACTCGATGTCAAGAAACTCCCTGCGGGACGTCCTGCAGGCTTCTCGGGCGGAGTGGGACAGTTTGCCATAAGCAGCTCTATCAGTTCACAAGATGTGAAAACCAATGAGGAGATAACACTGAAGGTAAAGGTAAAAGGTCTTGGAAATATGAAACTCGTGGGCAATCCCATTATGGATTTTCCAAGTGAATTCGAGGTTTATGACCCAATCATAAACAACAATTTCAGTCTCAAGACCAACGGCTTCTCCGGTGACAAAGTCTTTGAATATGTGATAACACCACGTGCAAGCGGTACATATACCATTCCTGCCGCACGTTTTGTCTATTTCGACCCGTTGCAGGATGCATACAAGACAATAGAGAGCGAGCCTTACACCATTAATGTGGAAAAGAGCAAGGAACAGGCAACCACTACAGCAACATACATCGGTAAAGAGGTAAGCAAAGTATTGGGTTCCGACATACGCCACATAAAACTCGGTGCAGATGGCGTATCAAGAGAAAATAACGGTTTCTATGCATCAGTAACATATTATCTGCTATATATCATACCTCTCTTCCTGTTTGTAATCTACATTATAGTACACAGAAAAAGAGTTATTGAGAATGCCAATGTGTCACTTGTACGCACCAAAAAGGCAAACAAGGTTGCAGTAAAACGTCTTAAGATTGCAAAGAATCTCCTCTCATTGAACAAGAAGAATGAGTTTTACGATGAGATTCTGAAAACATTGTGGGGATATATGAGCGACAAGATGAATATTCCGGTGTCGCAACTCTCAAAAGACAATGTAGCAAACGAACTGGAGAAACGCGGTGCAGACTCTTCACTTATTGCGGAACTTAACTCTGTACTTAACGAGGCTGAATTCGCGCGCTACGCACCCGGTGATGCCGGTCAGGCTATGGATAAGGTATATACAATGGCTATCGATGTTATTGGCAGAATGGAGAACTCTATAAAAAAATAATGACTGTGATGATGAAAAACTATATATATACGATATTGTTGCTTATAATGCCGCTTATGGCAACTGCACAAGAGATTTCCGTAAACGAATACAGCAAGGCTCTTGGCGACAGTGCATATTCACAGGAACGATATTCCGATGCCGTAAGAATTTACGAAACAGTAATTACCAATGAAGGAGGTTCATCCGACTTGTATTACAATCTCGGAAATGCTTTCTTCCGTTCCGATATGGTAGGAAAAGCTATTCTGAACTATGAACGTGCATTACGTCTTGACCCGACAGACAAGGATACAAAAGCAAATCTTGAATATGCTCTTGCCATGACAAAGGACGAGGTCGCAGAGCAGTACGAACTTTTCTTTGTGGCATGGTTTAAAACCATTGCCAACAAAGTGGGTATAAACTCATGGGCTGTAATTGGTATTGTTGCATTTATCATAATGTTGCTTGCCTTGTTGCTCTTTTTCTTCAACAGAAACAGCGGTATTCGCAAAACGGCTTTGATATTTGCGGTATTTTCTCTTTTTCTCACTATATTTGCAAATATAGCTGCCTCTCACATATATAATTATATGAACGATGACAGCGAAGCCATTGTAATGAGAGAAGAGGCATACCTTAAAAGCACACCGGACAATTCCGGAACAGAACTAGTAAAGATACACGAAGGACGCAAAGTCAGGATTATCGATGACAGCATGCGTGAATGGAAAGAGGTTGAGCTTGAAGATGGTACAGTGGGGTGGTTGCCTGCAGTTGCAATAGAACGTATTTGACAACACACAGCAAGGGGAAAATACTATGGATTTAAACACACTTTTGAATATAGACAGATACATGCTCCTGTCGCTCAATGGTAGCGATTCGCTCTTTTGGGACGGCTGTATGCTTGTATATACATCAATGGCTGTATGGATGCCACTGGCTGCCATATTGCTGTATGTACTGATAAAGAACAACAACATAAAGGATTTCTTCTTGCTGATAGTGCTTGTTGCCGTTGTTGCAACATTGACTGATACCATATCTTCGGGTATATGCAAACCTTTTTTTGAGCGTTGGCGTCCAACAAATGACCCAATGCTGATGTATGCTGTGGATGTGGTGAACGAGACAAGAGGTGGCAGATTCGGATTCACATCGAGCCATGCCGCAAATTCATTCGGTATAGCAACATTTGTTTCATTGCTTATACGCAACAGGGCACTTTCCGTTTCATTGGTTATATGGGCAGCCATGAATGCCTTTACCCGTATATATCTTGGTGTACATTATCCCGGTGATATTCTTGCAGGCACCATGATTGGTGTTGTTGTTGGGTGGGCTGTATATCGTCTTTATGTATATATACAAAATCACAAACGTCACACGGCAAGGCGAGATTGGATTTCGAACCACTATACCAAAAGCGGATATCTTGTTTCTGACGTGTATCTGCTACTCATGTTCATGTATGCAACATTTGTGGCAATACCTATAATATCATTCTTTACATTCAAATATTAAATTAAAAAGCGACCACATGGTCGCTTTTT
>JAGBSZ010000194.1 GCA_017631585.1 Bacteroidaceae bacterium | reverse complement strand
CTTGGATTAAAAGAAGATAAATTAGGAGAACCAACAGTTATTAATACACTATGGATAACAGCAATACTTATAATGATTACACTATTTAGTGTATCAGCCGATAATTTTGTTTATTTTCAATTTTAATGCTAGTGTAAAGTGTAGAGTGTAAAGTGTAAACACTAAACTCTAAACCAGAAACCCTAAACCCTAAACTAGATACCCTAAACTCTAAACCAGAAACTCTAAACCAGAAACTCTAAACTAGAAACTCTAAACTAAAAAAATGAAACACCTTAAAGGACTTATTATAATAATCATACTATTTTTCGCATGTGACTTTGCGATAGAGCGCTTTATGAAGCATGGCGTTGATGAGATGTATGGTCTCAATCAATATGCCGATGTGTTGCTCGTTGGTCACTCACATCTGATGCTTGCGACCGACAAGCAGCAGATGGAAAAAGATTTAGGCGTAAAAGTTTCAAAATATACACGCGAGGGTGTAAATGTATCGGACCGCAAAATTATGATACAGCAATTTCTCGACTCCGGATATGGTGATTCACTGAAAGTGGTACTATATGGTGTTGACCTTTGCACATTCACCGGTGAGGGATTAAGTGCAAACTCATACAAATTGTTCTATCCTTTCATCGATGAAGAAAAGATTGGAAACTATATACGCCAACAAGGTGGTGCAAAAGACTATTGGTTACACAAGCTGGTGCGTACAAGCCGTTACAGTGACGATGGTTTCAAGAATGGAGCCATTCGCGGTTGGTTACATAATTGGAGTAATCTAAAGAATGGTACTATAGACATTGAAGCCTACAAGCAGCGTTTGCAGAATGGCGATGAACGACATATACAGATGAATCCTGAGCTTATTACCGAATTCAAGGAAACCATAGCTATGCTCACTGAACGCGGCATAAAGGTTGCATTGGTAAACACCCCAACATTGGATTTATTGAACAACTTTGAACCGGAGAAATACAAGATGATGGTTGATTGGTTTCAAGCATACGCAAATGAAGAGCCGCTGATTGAATACTGGGATTTCAATCCTGAATATTCTTCGCGCCACGAACTGTTCCATGACCGTCTTCACTTGAATGGAAAAGGACAAAAAGTGATAAGTAAAGAGATAACAAATAAATTAATTAATATATATGAGCAACTTTAGAAATTGGAAAGAGTTAGCGAAATCAGGAGGTTTATGTGGAATTCTACTCTTGATAAGACCACTGATTTATTTAATATTTTCCAGACAAAGAGACATGAATGCATATTCAGCTATTGATTTATCAGCAACAATATTTATTATATATGCCTTTATTTGCTTTTTTGTTGCATTGAATGCATTATCAAAGGAAACTACATATTTTTCCAAGAAATTGATATTTAGCACACCTTTGATTTGGTTTATTGTATATACTATATATGGTGCCATAAGCATATTTTGGAGTGTAAATCTATCACTTACAGCATTCCGTGCTTTTGAATGTATGGCTATGATTTTATTAATAGTAGCAATAATGAAGAAACTATTCACCACATGTAGCACTGAAAAGATAATCAATTGGGTTATTCTATATGTTTTAATCGAAATATTCATATCTATTGTAAGAACCCTTAAATGGAATACAAACTTTTTTGTTCTGCTTGAATCGTCACAAATGGTAAGTACAACTTTCTTTTTTATGGCATTATACTATCCGAGAAAAAAATGGTATCATTATTTGATTTTGCTAATGTCTATATTCTCTAATTCTACAGTAGCATACATAGGAATGGTTATTGGTTTAATAAGTATATTGTGGAAAAGAACAAAGTACAAAGCTGTAGTTGTTATGGGGGTTATGATTTTCTGTTTTTCTTTTATGGTGATTGGACCAGAAAAAGTACTCAAACAAACAGTATTCTACGACAAAGAATCAATATCACTTGAGGAAACCAGTGGTAGAGACCATTTAATGGAAGTATCAATAGAAACAATAAAAGAAAATCCAATGGGCTTAGGATTCTTTGCAGGAGAGCCATATATATTCTACTCACGAGGACTTAATAGTATCAACGCACACAATTCAATATTCAGTGCAGGTATTGGTTTAGGATATATAGGAATTGTTATAATGATTATGTTTTTATTAAGAATGTTTGTTACAGTATTCAGTAAATATATTCCAAACAACAATAAAGCATCGTTGGTTGGATGCTTTATTGTCGGTTTCGTACATTGTATGGGTAATCCCGCATTGGGTTCGAGAGTATATGGCGCATGGTTACCTATTACAGTCCTTTTTTCTTTAATTTGTAGTTTTTACGTATATGGAAAGTATTATAAAAGACAATGATATAACGATTGTTTGGGTTACACGCAGTTTTCTTGATTATAGAATACCTGTTTATGCCGAACTTGATAAATTGTGTAACCACCAATTTACTTTGATTTATAATGGCGAAGTTGTTCCTAAAAACGTTCAAGAAAAAGCGAAAAGAATATTAGGAGAAAGACTTATAGCTATGAAAGGCGAATTGAAGATAAAGAGCAGAAATCAAAGCTATGCAAATTTTGCAAATAAGGGTTTCCGTATACCCTTCCAGCCTAAACTAATAAAAACGATTCGTACACTCAAGCCCAATGTCATTATATCAGATGGATTTTTTCAATGGACATATGCCGCACTATGGATACGTATGTTCAACATAAGTGGAATAAAGCACATCATGTGTTATGAAAAGACCCCACATACAGAACGCAATGCAGGATTTTTACGTACTGTATATAGAAAATTTATTTCAAGATGGATTGATTGTATAGATTGTAATGGCGTTTTAACAGAACAATATATAAGAAATTTAGGATATAAGAAATCTCTTGCGTTTGGACATATGGTTGCCGATGTCAATGGAATAAAAGAGAACTCTATACAAGTCAGCAAAGATGAGATCAATGATATAAAAGAAAAATTTCAATTGTCAGGTGTTAAATTTATTTATGTAGGACGTCTTATTCCACTAAAAGGAATTATGGAGCTTCTGGAAGCCTGGAAAGACACAGCTCCAACAAATGCCACTTTAATGTTGGTTGGAGAAGGACAGCTACAAATGGATATAGAAAGTTTCTTGTCAATACATAACATAACATCCGTAAAGTTTATAGGGCGTATTGAATATGACCAATTAGCAAAATACTACAAAAGTGCCGATTGTTTCATTATACCGACCTTAGAAGATAATTGGAGCCTTGTTGTTCCAGAAGCTATGGCATGCGGATTGCCAATTGCATGTTCTATATATAATGGTTGTCACCCTGAATTGGTGACAAAAGATAATGGATGGACTTTTGACCCACTAAATAAAGAAAATACAATAAATATAATTAAACAAATTATTGCATCAAAAGACCATTTAGCAAAAATGGGAGAAAAATCACAACAAATAGTATCAACCCATACACCACAAAATGCTGCAAAAGGCATCTATGACGCTTGTATTAAAATATCAAACAAATAATATGTACAATAACAATTTCTTTAAAAACATCAGTTACAAGTTCTTCAACTTGTTGCCAGACAAGCTTTTCATACAATTGAAATTCTTTAAGAATTTTCATAGATTGCCCAATCTGAAAAATCCGAAGACATTCAGCGAAAAGCTGCAATGGCTGAAGTTATACGACCGCAACCCATACTATACTAAATTAGTAGATAAATACGAGGTAAAGAAAATTGTTGCAGATATTATAGGCAAAAAGTACATTATACCAACACTTGGAGTGTGGGATAAAGCTGAGGATATTGATTTTGATACATTACCCAACCAATTTGTGCTAAAGGCAACACATGATAGCGGACGAGTTATCATATGTAAAGATAAAGAGAAACTCGACAAAGAATGGGCAAAAAAAGAGATGGCAAAATCGCTAAAGCGCGATTTTTATGCACTTACACGTGAATGGCCATATAAGAACGTTCCACGACGCATTATTGCAGAGGAGTTTATGGAAGATGCTGAAACAAAAGAGTTAAGGGATTATAAATTTTTCTGTATAAATGGAAAAGTCGAATTGCTATTTATCGCAACAGGACGACAAACACAAGAAGAGCCTTATTTTGATTTTTTTGATACAGATTACAACCATCTGCCATTCAAGCATGGACATCCAAATGCTCCCATCAAACCTATAAAGCCGAAGAATTTCGATTTGATGAAAATTATATCTGAAAAATTATCATTAAACTTGCCACAAATAAGAGTTGATTTATATGAAATAAACGGGAATATTTATTTTGGCGAGCTTACTCTTTTTCATCATAGTGGAATGGTGCAATTTGATCCACCAACATGGGATTACCAATTAGGCGAATTATTAAAACTTCCACAAAAACAATAATACTTGTAAATACAAATAATTTGCATAATAATTGAAAATAATGGATTATAACCTTCTCCACATAATTATTGGAAAATAAAATATAACGTAACAAGCATCTATAGTGCAAGATTACTAAATTTGAAAGAACTCTATACATATCAATAACTTTGCCATATTTCTTATTTAGGATTGTTCCTTTAAATTTGGTAAGTTGATATTAATATATTCAAACTTTTACACACAATCTTTAACAATACATATAACAACATCAAATAAATGAAAATCCTATATATTCATAACGACTATGCCCGTCCAAGTGGTGAAGAGCATGCTTCGGAAGAGATTGTTGAATTACTACGTGAACACGGACATGAGGTACGATGGTTCAAACGCAGTTCGGCAGAGATTGCAAACAGCAAATTAGGGCAAATAAAGTCTTTCTTTACGGGTATATACAATCCTTCAACAGCAAAAGCGTTGAAGAAAGTTTTGCAAGAATATAAGCCCGATGTTGTTCAGGTACAGAACTTATATCCGCTGATTTCAACATCGATATTCAAGCCATTAAAAGAAGGTGGCTACCCCGTTGTTATGCGTTGTCCAAATTATCGTTTGTTCTGTCCAAACGGACTATGCCTAGACACTCAAGGTGTTGTTTGCGAACAGTGTTGGGGTAAGGGTAAGGAGATATGGTGTGTGCGCAAGAATTGTACTAACAACAAATTCAAGAGCCTTGGATATGCAGCAAGAAATACTTTTGCACGTATAACAGGAAGCATACGAAAAGGCGTTGATATGTTTATTGTACAATCGGAATTCCAAAAAAGGAAATTTGAATCACAAGGCATCCCTGCAGAACATATAGGAATTCTACCAGGAATAGTTCCTGCTATTGAAAATGTTACCGATAAGGGCATCGGAGAGTTTGTCACTTTTGTAGGACGCGTGAGTGCTGAAAAAGGGATATATGAATTTATTGATGCAGCACGTTCTTTGCCCCACATTCCATTTAAAGTAGCCGGTAATCTTGATTCATCGTTTGAGATTCCAAAGGACACTCCAAAGAATGTTGAATTTGTGGGTTTCTGCAAAGGCGATGCATTAAATGAATTATATCTGAAATCGAGAATTATTGTTGTTCCAAGCAAATGGTACGAAGGTTTCCCCAATGTGATTGTACGTGCTATGTTGCTTACACGCCCTGTAATTACAACAAACATTGGAGCAATGCAATCAATCATAGACAACGACATCAACGGTCTGCTTGTACCGCACGCCGACTCCTGTTCGCTAATGAAAGCCATAGAAAAATTGTGGCCCAACGTTGAGTTATGCACCCAAATGGGTATCAAAGGAAAAGAAAAAGCTGATGCTCTATATTCGAGAGACGAAATATATAAATCTCTGATGGATATATACAAAAGAGCCATAGAACATAATAAATAAATCAAATATGCCGGGTTTAAAACCCGGCATATTTGATTTATTCAAGTTCCATTTTCTCTTCCAATTCTTTCTGCCACTGCAGCCAATCCTCGACTTCCTGTGCAGTGGCAACCCTATAATACTCATTTGTGGCACTTACGCCTTTGCCCTCGCGGAAGAACACTCGTTCCTCTATTGGCAGATTCTCAATGTTTTGGGTGTAATAGACACCTTCTTGTTTTTCTAATCTATTCATGGTAATAAATTTTATATTAATTAACGTTAGTTCGATATAAGAATTTATACTAAAATTTAGCGTATTTTGTCATATCGACCATACCTTGGTAAAATATTAAAAGATGTTTTCGATGAGCGATAGCGAACTAACGCTATGTGAGAGATCTCTTATTTTACGATATTTTTGAGATCCTTTGACAATCCTTGCTTATCGCAACCTACACGGCGCAAACTTCGCCTGCGCTACGTGTAACCAACTGCTGCAAGCATTGTCGAACTAAAGTTTCGTCGCTACGCTCTGTCGGGATGACAGGTTCGCGATTTGATTTAGCTTATATCGAACTCACGTTAATTATTTGATATAAGTTAATAGAGATCTCTCAGTCGCTGCACTTCATCGAGATGACACTTTTGTTGTTTGATTTCGTTAGGCACTGACTAACGAAATCAAAGGTTGTGCTTCAAGCGCTGCAACAATCTCTGCATCATCGGCAAGGCGCGCGTATGCATCGGGGTGCAGGGTTATTGTGATGGCAGAGGTAGGAACAGCGTTGTTTATCATATACAAAATACTTCCTTTTGATATGTTTTTCGAGCTGTTAAAATTCATATTATACTTCAATTTATGCAGTCTTACATATTGCAGTGCAGAAGCATTATGAAAGTTTATGTTGTTATTTGGAGTAAATATATCTATTACTCTTATTTTAGTTATATTAAAGAACAATCCACTCGCATTCAGTGCAATACTGCTTGCATACATAGACCATTTATCATTATTAATCCATTTAATTACCTCAAGGTCGTTTGTAGAAGCAAAAGGGTTTGCTGCATTTATATTCAATCCGTCAACAAATCTACTTCCGCCATTAAATCCGAACAACGTTCTGTAACCTTTAAAAGCTCCGTCCTGAAAAAAACGTCCTTGGTTCTTAGCTGAAAGAAACATTGTCATATCATCCTTGTGTTGATATATCTTCATCATCTCCTCTTCATCAATGTCTCCCAAGCCGTTCAAATAATAATGATTCGGTAGATGGTCAACCTCCTCGCCCCAGAATGCCGTTCGCTTGATAACATCATCACTGTCGTTATACTCTGCTCCGGCTGCAACAAACAACGAACGCAACGCAAACTGTCTGCCCTGCTCCACTGCTTTGCTCAAGGCTTTGGCTACGGCTTTGTTCTGCACAGGGTTTTCAGATTCGTTGTTAATCTCAGAATCAACCTTGTTGATATTGTCCCATTCTCCCCAAATGCCATTATGTTTTGTGCGTACAGCTACTGTTGTGACACCATTAGGCAACAGGTTATACTTGAGCTGGCTAATTCCACCGCCGGTGAGATAGGCATTGATTGTTATCAGCACAAAGTTTTCGTAGGCGGTAATGGGATAGCCGTTCTCGCCGGTGCCTACGGGATATACGTTTGCTCCGCTGTATATGCCGTTGTCGGTCAGGTCGTCGAAAGTGCGGCTCTGCCCCAAGCCTATGGCTCCTACTTCGACATTGCTCTGCAGTTTTCCCCACATACCCCATTTGTCGGCTTGCCTAGTGCGCACATAAATGTTACTGTCGCCACCGCCGGCATTGAGCAATGTAAGCACCTGTGTAATGCAGTTGTCTGCCGCAAAAACGGTTAACCTTGCTTCGATTGTTCCTGTATTGTATATGGGCAAACCGTCGGCAAGGTTTCCTCTAAAGCCTCTTATGTTATATGTTCCGTGAGTTGTAAATTTGTCGATGTTGCTTTCGTTATTCCATACAAAAACATTGCGGATGAATGATTTTACCACTTTGTGCAGTTCTTCTTTTCTAAAAGCTGTTGATTGGTCTTTTGCGAATTCAAACTGATAGTAGCATCCGAGGGCACCGAGCAGGAATCTGCTTTCGGACATGTTGCGGACAAAGGATATTTCTTCTTCACCATCGAACATTTTGTAAGCGGTAATCTTGTAACCGGAACTGAGTACAATGGTCTCGCCATTGGCAAAAATTTTGTTACTGACAGCACAATACTGTGTGCCATAATATGGTTCGCTGTTCGCAACTAATGCGCCATGAGAAAGAACTACACCATCGTTGACAATAAGTGCCTCGGCACGGTCTGAGTTGTCCTCAACGGTTTTTATTCTATTACGAAGTCCTGCACTCAGCCTTTCTTCACCCACGGAATCGTATGCTACAGATATTTTTCCATTATCATCATAAGACAAGCCACCACCTATTATCACTGCACCTAACGATACGCCGGATGCCTTGGGGATTTCTGTTATTCCGGAGCTATCTTCCGAAAGAGCCCAATAACTCCAACTATAGTTTTTACCCTCATTGCAACGTGTGCGAGTGTAGATGAATACTTTGCCGGTGGAACGCTCAACATAAGTCACAGTCTGCACGATTGTTCTACTGCCTTGCAATGTCCCCTCGTGAGCATGATCTTTGAGCACAAGTGTCACAATATCGTTGTCACCAAGACGAAAAGGCAAGCCCGATGAGCCGTCATCGTCTATCACACGGAGCACATACACTCCATTCCAGATAAGTTCGTCGATATTGGTCAGCAACAACCATGGTGCCGACTCATTATCGGTCAGTTTTCGATACTCGATTTTCATTTTTTCTTCCATTGTACTTTTTTGCTTGCAAATGTACCGGCAAAAAAATGCATCGAGGTTGCTGTAATGCCATTTTATCATCACACCTGAAATCAAGGCAAAAAAGCCTATTTGTGTTAAAAATATTAAAATTTTAATTTATTTTTAAAACCACGATGAACAAAACAGTGTTTTCCGTTGTTATATTTGATAAATGGAATTATCGACTGCACCTGCTGTATGCGATATATAAAAAAACAAAAGCACACTAAAATGGAAGAGAATGAAGAGTTCGGTAAAGAGCTCATGGAAGCATACAAGATGCTGGCGAGTCATGCAGTGTTTCTGACAAAGAATATTGAAGAGGCTGAGGACCTGTTGCAGGAAACTCTGCTACGCATACTGACAAATAGTGACAAGTATAAAGATTCCGGCAAATTCAACTCTTGGGCAAAAACTGTGATGAAAAATATTTTCCTTAACGAACAGCTGAGCAACGAGAGATACAGAACAAGGTTCATCGATGGATACGACTATATGAACAATGACGATGTACACCCGCTTGTTTCGGAGAACGACAATGGCATATATTCAAAAAGCGATATATACAAGGCTATCAGTCTGCTCCCGCCAAAATATGCCAAGATAATTACAATGCAAATGTCGGGGTATAAATATGAGGAGATTGCCAGGAGTCTGAATCTGTCGATAGGATGCCTGAAAAGCACCATGTTCCTGGCGAAGTGCAGGTTGAAAAAGTTGTTGGACTCGTGAGTTTTTCAAAAAGTTTTATATGAAAAATTTGGATACACCGGGAAGCTAAGATAATTTTGCAAAAGATACGAAGTGAAAATTAAAGCAGAAAACACTTTGCCGAAGGTGAAGACATTTATATCAAATATAAAAGGCTTCACCTTATTTTTTACAAAACTGTCATTTCGAAGGAGCTAAGCGACTGAGAAATCTAAAAAACCAAGACAATAAGATGCCAACACGCAATAATACCACAGAACTATTCTTCGCACTGATACGGTGCGGAATAGGCAAAGAAAACTCTTTGCCCCACTGCCCTACAACCGAGCAATGGCAAGAACTGTTCGACACAGCTAAAAAGCAGACTATTGCAGGTATCACCTTTGCAGGAATAGAGAAACTCCCGGCAGAACAACGACCACCCAAAGGAATAATCTTCCAGTGGTACACCCTTTGCGAGAATATAAAGAAGCAGAACACCGAACTGAACAAAAAGGTTGTTGCCGTATCACAGAAATTCAAGGAAGAGGGATTCTGCAACTGCATTCTCAAAGGACAAGGCATTGCACAACTATACTCCAACCCTCTGTTGCGTACTCCCGGTGACATTGATATATGGGTTGACGGCGGTGATAAAAAAGTCATTGCATACATCAAAAGCATATTCCCAGACTGCTCACCCACCTACCACCATGTTGATTTCCCAATCAGCAACGATGTTGAGATAGAAGTACACTACCGCCCGTCGTGGATGTGTAATCCGTTCACAAACAAAAAATTACAGAAGTTCTTTAACAAACAGGCTAAAGAACAATTCACAAACCTGATAGAGACCGCAGTTGGCGCATTCCCTGCTGCAACTACGGCGTTCAACAGGGTATTCATTCTGCAACATATATATCGCCACCTCTTTTTTGAAGGCATAGGCATAAGACAGATTCTCGACTACTATTTTGTGATGCAGCAGCCTATCACCGAACAGGAAAAGGATGAATACATAAAGCAATTGAAAAAGTTGGGACTATACAGGTTCGCGCGTGCCGTAACATACGTAATGCAACAGATGTTTGCGCTCGATGATGCACACTGCATTGTTAAGCCCGACCGACGGGAAGGGGAATTCCTGATGAACGAGATAATGTCGGCAGGTAACTTCGGAAAATATGACGAGCGTTATATTTCCACCAACAGAGGATTGAACGTTGCCCACGTCAGCAACCTTATCAAGCGTACATTGACCGTTGTTGCACACTATCCAGGCGAAATGCTATGGGACCCGTTCTTTAGAATTTGGCACTACTTCTGGAGAACCAAAAGAAAAGGATAAACAGAAACAGGAAAAACAACAAAAACTCCCTGCCGGGCAAAAGGAGCGTTGAAACGGGATGATGATTTATCGCCCGGCAACGGGAGTTGTAGCTTGACAAGAGATAAATAAAAATCAGAGGCGCGCCTCTGATTTTTATTTATTAACAGTTTGGCACGGTTTTTGCAAGATTTATTATGTAAATACTTTGTTTGCGAAAGATACAAAGGTTGTATATTCGCAATCCAAAGAAAAACCACAAAGAACAAACTACGAATATTCACTGAATAAAGAGACTGAATTATGAGCAATGAATTTTCGCAAAGGATGTCGGAGATTCTGTCACTGAGCAAGGAGGAGGCTACACGTCTGCGCAGCAACAGCATCAAACCCGAACATCTGTTACTTGGAATAATAAGAAAAGGGAAAGGATGCGCACTCGACATACTCGGCAGCTTAAACGTGAACATACAGGAGATGAAAGAGGCTCTTGAAAGCCGAAGCAGTGACGGTCCGTTGGCAGACCTGCCATACAACACCAATATCGAAATGAGCCTTAGCACTGCAAGAATATTGCGTTTCACAACACTCGAGGCGCGTTCGTTCAAGACACCTGCCGACACGGAGCATCTTTTGCTGGGTATCCTAAAGGAAAAAAATAACCTTGCCGCTGAGATTCTCAACGAGCGCAACATAACATATTCCCAGGTCTTTGATGCCGTAAAGGAGAAGAAGCCCGACATGAACGAGAATGTTACAGACGGCTTCGGATTCACCGACCATGAGGATGACGAGGATACTCTGCCCGGCAACAACGAGGCAAAGAACCAGCATGCGCACACCGGCACTCAGCAGGCGAAACAGTCGAACGACACTCCGGTACTCGACAATTTCGGCGTAGATATGACAAAAGCGGCTGCCGAAGGCAAGCTCGACCCTGTCGTTGGACGCGAGAAGGAGATTGAGCGCATTTCACAGATTCTGAGCCGCAGAAAAAAGAACAACCCGATACTCATTGGCGAGCCGGGTGTGGGTAAGTCAGCCATTGTAGAGGGGCTTGCACAACGCATTGTGGAGCGCAAGACTTCGCGCATACTGTTCAACAAGCGCATCATCGCACTCGACATGACTGCCGTTGTTGCAGGAACAAAATACCGCGGACAGTTCGAGGAGCGTCTGCGTGCCATCATCACTGAGCTTGAAAACAACCCCAACATCATCATCTTCATCGATGAGATACATACTATTGTGGGTGCAGGTTCAACACCCGGCTCGATGGATGCGGCAAACATTCTCAAGCCGGCTCTTGCGCGTGGCGAGATACAGTGCATCGGTGCTACAACAGTCGATGAATACCGCAAGACAATCGAAAAGGACGGTGCACTTGAACGTCGCTTCCAGAAGGTGCTTGTGGAGCCGACATCGGCTGAGGATACATACACAATCCTTAAAAACATCAAGGAGAGATATGAAAGCCACCACAATGTCACATATACCGATGATGCTCTGCTCGCGTGTGTCAAATTGACAGACCGATACATCACCGACCGCTGTTTCCCCGACAAGGCAATAGATGCCATGGACGAGGTGGGTGCAAGAATGCACATCAGCAACATCAAGGTTCCCAAAGAGATTGAGGAGCAGGAGGAGCTTATCGACAGGATAAACAGCGAAAAGAACAGTGCTGTAAAGCGTCAGGATTTTGAAACGGCAGCCAATCTGCGCGATAAGGAAAAATCGCTGCAGAGCGAACTTGCGCAGATGAAGGAGGAGTGGGAGAAAAGTCTCGTGGATAGCCGACAGACTGTTGACGAGGATGATGTTGCACGAGTGGTTTCCATGATTTCGGGTGTGCCCATGCAACGAATGCAACAGGATGAGTGGACACGCCTGAAAGGCATGCAACAAGAACTGACAGGCAAGGTTATTGCTCAGGACAATGCCATAGAGAAACTGACAAAAGCCATCAGACGCAGCCGTGTGGGATTGCAGAACCCAAACAAGCCCATCGGAACATTCATGTTCCTTGGACCTACAGGTGTTGGTAAGACTCTGCTTGCAAAAGAGCTTGCAAAATTCATGTTCGGCAGTGCCGACGCACTGATACGCATAGACATGAGCGAATACATGGAGAAATTCACCGTTTCGCGCCTTGTCGGTGCGCCTCCGGGATATGTAGGCTATGAGGAGGGCGGACAGCTCACAGAACGTGTACGCCGTCGTCCCTACTCCATTGTCCTGCTCGATGAGATAGAGAAGGCTCACACCGATGTTTTCAACCTGCTGCTTCAGGTGATGGACGAAGGTCGCCTCACCGACAGCTACGGACGTACAGTCGATTTCCGCAACACGGTGATAATAATGACATCAAACGTTGGTACACGCGAACTGAAAGACTTTGGCGCAGGCATCGGCTTTGCAAAGGAAGAACGCGCCGGTGACAAGGAGTATTCGCGCGCTGTGATTCAGAAAGCCCTCAACAAACGCTTTGCTCCGGAATTTCTGAACCGCGTGGACGAGATAATCAACTTCGACCAGCTCGACAAGAATGCCATCATAAATATTGTCGATTTGGAGTTGTCACATATTGTAAAACGAATAACCGAGCTTGGTTACACCATTGAGCTGACAAGCGAAGCAAAGAACTTCCTTGCCGACAAGGGCTACGACATACAATATGGTGCACGCCCGCTGAAACGCGCCCTGCAGAATTATGTAGAGGATGAAATATCGGAGTTGTTGCTCGACGGGGCACTGCAAACCGGTGACACAATTTCAGTAGAAGCCGACACAGAGAACAACAAACTGAAGTTCGAAGTAAGAAAATAAAATGAGGCTGACATAGCGGTCTATCCTCTTTGAGAGGTGTACAGTAGAAACACTCGTGATGCTCTATATATCAACACGATACACAAACAAAAGTGAAACGATTTTGTGTGCAAAGCCATCTGACGCCTTTCTAAACAGAAGTTCTAGTAAAAACCGAAGACAAAAGCAGAATCGAGAAGCATTAAGGGCAAGAGAGATAAATTAAACTATACTATATGTTAAGCATTATTTTGGGGGATAAACTATACTTAAATTTTGTTTATATCATTGCGGATATCCTAAGTAATAAAGATCTTAGCTACTCG
>JAGBSZ010000193.1 GCA_017631585.1 Bacteroidaceae bacterium | reverse complement strand
CTTGAACCAACAGAACTTATAAATCCACGTTCAAAGGAGACCGGCGAGGCTCCTGTGCTAAAGGAAACAAAGAACTGGTACTTGCCACTCAATGACTACCAGCAGTGGTTGAAGGAGTGGATTCTGGAGAACCACAAGGAGTGGCGTCCCAACGTATATGGACAGTGCAAGAGTTGGCTCGACATGGACTTGCAACCACGCGCCATGACACGTGACCTTGATTGGGGAATCCCTGTTCCCGTAGAGGGTGCCGACGGCAAGGTACTCTATGTTTGGTTCGATGCCCCCATCGGATATATCTCGAACACAAAGGAATTGTGTGACAGAAATCCTGAAAAGCATGGTACATGGGAACAGTGGTGGCAGAGCGAGGATACACGTCTTGTACATTTTATCGGTAAGGATAACATCGTGTTCCACTGCATCATCTTCCCTGTAATGATGAAGGCGCACGGCAAGTATGTGATGCCCGACAATGTTCCAAGCAATGAGTTCCTGAACCTTGAGGATGATAAAATCTCTACATCGCGCAACTGGGCTGTATGGCTCAATGAATATCTTGTCGATTTCCCCGGCAAACAGGATGTTTTGCGTTATGTACTTACAGCAAATGCTCCTGAGACAAAGGACAATAATTTCACATGGAAAGATTTCCAGGCACGCAACAATAATGAGCTTGTAGCTGTTTATGGTAACTTTGTGAACCGTGCATTGGTACTTACAAAGAAATATTTCGACGGAAAGGTTCCTGCATGCGGCGAACTTACTGATTATGATAAGGCTATTGTTGCCGAGTTTGTCGATGTAAAGGGAAAAGTTGAGTATCTGCTCGACCAATACAAGTTCCGCGATGCTCAGAAAGAGGCTATGGAACTTGCGCGTATCGGTAACCGTTACCTCGCTGAGACAGAGCCTTGGAAGTTGGCAAAGACAGATATGAACCGTGTGGCAACAATACTTAACCTGTCTTTGCAACTCGTTGCAAACCTTTCAATTGTATTTGAGCCATTCTTGCCATTCAGCAGCAAGAAGCTGCGCGAAATGCTTAACCTTAATTCGTTCGAGTGGACAAGCCTCGGCAGCGTAAGTCTGCTTGCCGAAGGTCATGAACTTGGTGAGGTGGGTCTTCTGTTCGAGAAAATCGAGGATGATGCCATTCAGGCACAGCTCGACCGTTTGGAGCGCATAAAGAAAGAGAATGAGGCTGCAAATTACAAGGCTAATCCAATACGTCCCGAATGTACTTTTGATGATTTTATTAAACTCGACCTTCGTGTCGGTACTGTACTTGAATGTGCAAAAGTGCCTAAGGCAGATAAATTGTTGCAGTTCAAGATTGATGACGGTCTCGAGACACGTACAATCCTTTCGGGTATTGCAAAGCACTTCAATCCTGAAGATCTCGTAGGCAAGCAGGTCTGCTTCATCGCCAACCTGCCACCGCGTACATTGCGTGGTATCGTCAGCGAGGGTATGATCCTGAGTGCCGAGGACAATGAAGGCAAGTTGTCGTTGCTTACCGTTACTCCTCAGACTAAGCCCGGTAGTGAGATTAAGTAATTTGTTACTAATGTTTAAGCCCAGTCCTGCGGACAGCTCCCCTAAAACAGGGGAGCAATAAAACAGGAACTGTGGCAAATCATAGGCTTAACGGCAATAACGGCAATGACAACAGAAAATACATCACATAACTTGAAACATACCGTCGCAAAGGGATTTCTTTGGGCCAAACGGTAATAAGGGTAATGACAACGGAGAATACATCGCATAATTTGAAGCATACTGTCGCAAAGGGATTCCTTTGGGGCGGCATGAGTAATGCTATATGTCAAGTGTTGAGCCTGTTTTTTGGAATATTCCTGGCACGCATCCTCACACCTGCTGACTATGGTCCAATAGGTATGCTTGCTATTTTCTCGGCTATAGCCGGTTCATTGCAGGACAGTGGTTTTGTTGTGGCTATTGCAAATCGCAAAAAGGTAGGGCACGAAGATTATAATGCTGTATTCTGGTTCAATATTCTTATCTCATTATTCATGTATGGAGTGCTGTATCTCTGCGCTCCGTTCATTGCAGAATTCTTTGATGAACCGGTGCTTGTAAAGCTCTCGAGATACAATTTCTTGGGCTTTGTGGTTGCTGCTTTTGGTATAGCCCCGTCGGCGTACCTTTTCCGTGAGCTCAAGGTCAAACAAAAATCCATTGCACTGATGCTTTCCATTGCCATATCTGGAGTGGTTGGTATTGCAATGGCTTTGAACGGATACTCTTATTGGGGTATTGCAACGCAGAGTATTGTATATGTTCTTGTGCGAACCGTTGCTTGTTGGTATTTTACTCCGTGGCGACCCTCTTTCAAGGTGAATTTCTCACCATTGAAGTATCTTTTTGCATTCAGCTACCGCTTGCTAATCACTAATGTATTTCAAAGGTTCAACTGGAATATATTCTCGTTCATCCTGGGAAAATTCTATAAAGCCGATGTTGGTAACTACACAAAAGCTGCCGAATGGTTTAATATGGGTGGCGAGGTGGTCAATGGTATGGTGAATGCTGTGTCGCAACCGGTGCTGGCAAAGGTGGTTGAGGACAATGAACGGCAATTGAGGGTGTTCCGTAAGATGTTGCGTTTCACAGTCTTTATAGCTTTTCCGCTGATGCTCGGCATGTCGTTGGTGTCAGAAGAACTGATAACTGTAGTAATAGGTGAAAAATGGCTTGAGAGTGCCAAAATGTTGAAGATTCTTGCTGTTTGGGGAGCTTTAATGCCTATTCAATCGATGCAGACAAACTTGTTGGTAAGCCGTGGCAAGTCGCGCATATTTATGTATGGAACTATTGTTCAAGGAATTATAACATTGTCAATTCTGCTTGCAATGTCGTTGTTCGGCATAAAGCTGATGCTTGTGGCATACTGCGTCTTTAATACTTTATGGCTTTTTGTGTGGAACTATTTTGTGAAGCGGGAGATTAATCTCACATATACAATGTTTGTTGGTGATATATTGCCATATCTTACGTTGGCTGTAACGGTAATATCTATTACCGGTTTTTTGACAAGCTTTTTCGGGAATATCTACGTTCTGTTGCTATCGAAGATTGCTATTGCTGCTGTTTTGTATATCTTGATTGCTTACATTTTTCATAGTAAGGAGTTGTTTGAGATTGCAGATTTTCTTTTTAAACGTAATAAACAGTCGTGAGCATGAAAAAGATATTGTACGACCATCAGATGTTTACGTTTCAGCGTTTTGGCGGAGTAACACGTTACTTTGCCGACCTTATGTACAATCTGCCACAAAATGAATTCCGGGCTGATTTGCCTATGAGATATTGCGAAAATCATTATGTCACCGAGACCTATGGTCATAAGTTCGATAAGTTTGCTTTTCCCGAAAATTATCGTATTCGCCGAAGATTGTATGAATTTGTAAACGACATGGTAGCCAAAAGAGCTATTAAAAATGGCGATTACGACATATTCCACCCTACATATTACAACCCTTATTTTCTGAACTCCCTGAAGAAACGCCAAAAACCTTTGGTGTTGACAATACATGATATGACTTTTGAGTGTTTCCCGCAAGAGGTGCTTGTATATGACAAGACAATACAGAACAAGAGGCGTCTTGTGACGGAAGCCGACCATATAATTGCCGTTAGCGAGAATACAAAAAAGGATATTGTTGAGATTTTGGGTGTCACTCCCGAAAAGATAAGCGTGGTTTATCATGGTTACAAGCCTGTTGCAGAGCCTGCATCGCAATTATTCGACCGGTATATACTTTTTGTTGGTGACCGTAAGGGATATAAGAATTTCATGCCCTGGCTTTCTGCAATACGCCCTTTGTTTGCTTCTGACAGCAAACTGAAAGTTGTTTGTACCGGTGCTCCTTTTACTCATGTTGAACGGTTACAGTTTACTGAATGGGGTATAATTGACCGAATAGTCCAAATTCAGGCAAACGATGCGCAAATGGCATCGCTTTATCGTCATGCCTTATGTTTTGTATATCCTTCGCTTTATGAAGGATTTGGCATTCCCATTCTTGAAGCTTTTGCCAATGGTTGTCCGGTTTGTTTGAGTGATGCGAGTTGCTTTCCCGAAGTTGCCTCTGATGCCGCACTCTATTTTAATCCAAACGATGCTGATTCAATGTTATGTACAATTAAAGAGTTGTTGGAGTACGCGTCTTTGCGTGACGAGATGTGTGTAAAGGGTGCTGCGCGCGGAAAAGAGTTTTCTATAGAGAGAATGGTAGAGCAAACCTGTAATGTTTATCGTAAACTATAATTGACGGTTATGAGATTTGGTCTTTCCGAAATATCACGATTATTGCCCATTGTTAAAAGGCGTATGGCAAATTCTGTAATATTGTGGTTGCAGAAATTGCTCTTGACAGAACATTACAAAAAGGATGTCTTTGGGAAAACTTATGCAAAGCGGGTGCTTATGTGTCATATTCCTGAGGCTTTTTTGGGAAAGGAGTTGCCAAAATACCAT
Organism: Bacteroidaceae bacterium; assembly: GCA_017631585.1. Taxonomy (GTDB): domain Bacteria; phylum Bacteroidota; class Bacteroidia; order Bacteroidales; family Bacteroidaceae; genus HGM04593. Next base: position 11,607 of record JAGBSZ010000193.1, on the reverse strand, counting down.
TCAAATTTTACAGAATGTTATACTATTGCCAAATGCTTCGATAAACTCGGTTACAGTGTCGATTGTGTGTCGCGGACAAAGACCGGTATTGATTATTCAAAATACGATATTGTCTTTGGAATAAACGGCAATGCTTTTATGGGAGCATTTTCTGCCGATGAAAAGGTGAAACCTTTAAAAATATTCTATTCAGTTGGCGGAGAGACTTTTTTCAATTACAGGGTGACAGCTTCGCGTAATAGGGATTTCTATAACAGACACAGACGGTGGCTCATGAGTGCAAACCGTTATGTGCCTGGTGATGTAAGAACATATTATGAGTCTAACTTGAGCGATGCTGTCATTTGCCTGGGCGATGAATATGTGTTCAACCATTTTGTGAGAGAGGATGTCTTAAGCGATAAATACAGATGGTTGCCGGCATTCTACTTTCCAACGGTTAAAGCAGCTCCGAAAAAAGATTTTGCTAAGTGTCGTAAGTCTATTCTTTGGTTCGGTAGTGCCGGAATGGTGCATAAGGGACTTGATATTGCCATTGATTTTGTATTGGCTCATCCTGAATATACATTGCATATATGTGGCGGAAGTCGTCAGGAAAAGGATTTTTGGAATTATTATATGCCAAAAATCAAAACATGCAAAAATATATACATGCACGGCTTCGTAGATATAGAGTCTGAACAATATGCGCATATACTCTCTCAATGCGGTATCCTGCTCAACCCATCGATATCTGAGGGCGGTGCGGTTTCTGTGCTCAATGTGCTTGGTAACGGGGCTTTGTTGCCTGTATATAGCGAGGCTACCGGTATTGCTTTGTCCGAAGTCGGTATCTGCGTCCCGAATGTTATATATAAAGAGTTTGAAAGGGCATTGTTGAGCTTGGAAGCAATGACCGATGCGGAATTTGAGCAAAGGGCGTTGGAGGCTCACAGACTTATAAAGGATAACTACACGATTGATCAATATGAAAATCGCATGTATGCCCATTTGAAAGATGTTATAGAAAAAAACAGATAGATATATGAAAAAGAAAATCGATTGGAAAGGCTTAATGCCTCATTTTATAGCAGTACTGGTGTTTCTGACACTTACATTGGTGTATTTTGCCCCTGTACTCGAGGGAAAGGATGTACGTCAGGCTGATGCCGTAGGATCTATGGGCTGGGGTAAGGATGCCCGTGACTACCACGAGGAGAGCGGAGAATATTCATACTGGTCGAATTCAATGTTCTCCGGAATGCCATGTAATTATACCTATGCTCCGCAACCGACAAATACCTTCAAACCTTTGAGCCGTCTTGTGACTCTGAACTATTTTGGTGCATCGAGTCGTCATATCGGTTGTATTTTTGCCACTTTTGTAGGGTGTTATCTACTGTTCCTTGCACTCGGATGCAGTCCGTGGCTCAGTATAGCCGGTTCCATTGTTTATACGCTCGGGTCATACAATTTCATCATAATTGCCGCCGGACACATGAACAAGAGTCTTGTTATAGCCACTCTGGCACCTATTGTGGGCGGTATTGCGCTCTGTTACAGACGAAAATTGGTGATTGGCGCATTGCTTACATTGTTGTTTGCCGGTCTCAACATTTACTGGAGTCACCAGCAGGTTACATATTATATGTTGTTGACGGCATTGATAATGGCTGTGGTCTATTTCATATATGCGTGGCGTGAGAAGTGGCTGCCTTATTATTTCAAGGCAACCGGTGTACTTGCCGTTGTTGCAATTATGGCAGTCGCCCCTGCTGTTGGAATACTTATGCCTACCAACGACTATGCCAAGGATTCTATGCGTGGCGGTTCTGAGTTAAGTGTTGCCGATGGAGAAAAGGCTGATGGTCTTGATGTTGATTATGCTTTCAGCTGGAGCTATGGCAAAATGGAGACGATGACTCTGCTTATCCCAAACTTCTATGGTGCTTCATCGCATTATAATGTGGGGACTGACAGCAAGCTCTACGGCGCATATCGCAAGGTGATGATGGATAATTATGTGGATATGATTCAGCAGCAGAATCCCGATGTTACAAGGGATGAGGCTATGCGTTATATATACAATAACCGAGGAATACGCTCACAGATAGACCGTGAGGCAAAACAGTTTGTAAGTGCTGCTCCAACATATTGGGGTGACCAGCCTTTTACCGAAGGTCCTGTGTATGCCGGTGCTGTGGTATGCTTTCTGTTTGTACTCGGTCTGTTTATTCTCAAAGGTGCAGAAAAATGGTGGTTGCTCGCAGCTACGATATTTTCTTTGATATTGGCATGGGGACGTAATCTGCCGGGAATAAACAACTTCCTTTTTGAATATATGCCCCTTTATAACAAGTTCCGCACGCCGTCGATGTCACTTGTGATTACAACATTGACAATGTCTATAATGGCTGTGCTTGCAGTCAAACAGTTTGTGGAAGTTGTAAAAGAGAATAACGGTGAAAAAATAAAGGTATTACGCAAGTCACTTTTTATATCATTTGCCATTGTGGGCGGTATAGTGCTTTTGTTTAATGTTGCAGGTGGTTCTTTGCTCAGCTTTACATCGCCTATGGATGCAGGTGTTGCGCAGATACCGGAACTTTATGATGCTCTTATTGCGGAACGAAAGGCTTTGCTTGCTTCCGATGCATGGCGTTCACTGTTCTTTATTGCGGCAACTGCGCTTCTTTTGGCGATATATCTTCGCGGAAAAGTAAAAAATACATTGTTTGTAGTCGTTCTTGGAGTAATATTCCTTGTTGATATGTGGCCCGTAAGCTGGCGCTTCCTGTCGCATGATGACTTTATCGCAAAACAGAAGACCACTGCAATACAGGTAACTGATGCCGACCGCGAGATAAAGGCTTTGGCAGGCAATGACCCTCATTATCGTGTATTCAATCTTACATCAAGTCCGTTCAATGAGGCATTTACCTCTTACAAACATAACTCAATCGGCGGTTACAGCCCGGCAAAACTGTCGCGCTATCAGGACATTATCGACCAATATCTTTCAAAGATGAATTGGAACGTAATATCAATGCTCAATACCCGTTTCATAATAACCGAGGATGGCGTTGTTGAGAATAACGCACTTTATGGTTTGCCGGGAGCTTTTGGTAACTGCTGGTTTGTGGATAACATAAATTGGGTTAACGGAGCAAAAGAGGAGATTGCAGCGATTGAGAATGTCGATAAACGTACAGCTCATATAGACAATGTGTGGAAAGAATATATCTCTGATGCAGAACAGTATAATAATGGTACTATGGGTGACATCAGGCTTACCGAGTATCGTAACCCCGGAAATATCATTTACGAGAGTTATTGCGCTGAGCCAAAAATCGCTGTTTTCTCCGAGGTTTTTTACAAGACCTGGAAAGCTTATATCGATGGCGAGGAGGTGAAACCGATACGTGCCAACTATGTGTTGCGTGCATTGCCGGTTCCTGCCGGTGAACACACTATAGAGTTCAAGTGTTACGATGAAGTCATGGCAAAGAGCCACCGCTGGTCGCTTTATTTCTCAATAGTTGTGGGCATCGCTATTTTGGCACTTATAGGTGTATATGCTTACCGCAAAATAAAAGAATAACGGATTATGGCTTTGAAACCTAAGTTCTCTATAATCACAATTACGTATAACGCAGCGTCGGTGCTAAAGCCGACGCTTGAGAGCGCCGTTGCCCAAACATATACAAATTATGAGTATATTCTTGTCGATGGCGGCTCAAAGGATGACACTGTTGCCATAGCAAAGGCAAGCGGAATAGATTTTGCACATATCATCAGTGAACGCGATAAAGGTATATACGATGCCATGAACAAGGGCATTGCTCTTGCAACGGGCGACTATCTCTGCTTTTTGAATGCAGGTGATGCGTTCTATTCTCCCGATACATTGCAACGGATTGTCGATGCCATTGCCGACGAAAGAGAACTTCCCGATGTCTTGTACGGTGAGACTGCCGAGGTGGATGAGAACCGTAATTTCGTACGTATGCGTCGCTTGCAGGCACCAAAGAATTTGCATTGGCGCAGTTTTAAGGATGGTATGCTGGTGTGTCATCAGGCATTCTATGCCCGTCGTGAGATTGTACCTTTATATAATCTTGAATATCGCTTGTCGTCAGACGTTGATTGGTGTATCAGGGTTATGAAACGCGCAAATAAGATGATAAATGTAAATGCTACCGTTGTGAATTATTTGCAGAATGGTTTATCTTTGCAGTATCATCGCAAATCGTTGATTGAACGTTTTAAAATAATGAGTAAGCATTACGGTTTTGTGCCTACTGTTGCAAGGCATATATGGTTTGTGGTGCGTGCTTTGATAAAAAGATAATTAACCAATAAAACTTATAACCATGTTTTCAAAAGAGACTTATATCGCACGTCGCAAGACGTTGAAAGAGAAAGTGGGTAGCGGCCTGTTGCTCTTCCTCGGTAATAATCTCACAGGTGTGAATTATGCCGACAATACATACTATTTCCGTCAGGATTCTACATTCCTATACTATTTTGCATCTGATTACGAAGGATTGGCTGCCGTTATAGATATTGACAACGACAAGGAGATAATTTTTGGTAATGAGCTTACGATAGACGATATTGTCTGGACCGGCGTGCAACCGACAATCAAGGAGAAGAGCGAACGCGTGGGTATTGCGGAAATCCGTCCCATGGCTGACCTCGCAACATACGTAAAGAATGCTCAGGCAAAGGGTCAGAAAGTGCATTTTCTGCCTCCTTATCGTGGTGAACATCAGGTATGGTTGCAGGAACTGCTTGGCATTAATCCTGCAGAGCAGGCTACCGCATCATCTTTGGATTTTATCAAGGCTGTTGTTGCTCAGCGTAACTATAAGAGCGAAGAGGAGATTGCTCAGATTGAAGAAGCTGTAAATGTTTCAGTCGATATGCATTGTGCCGCTATGCGTGCCGTTCGTCCCGGAACAACCGAGGCTGAGATTGTTGCTGTCGTGCAGGCAGAGGCTCAGAAACACAATTTCAATCTTTCGTTTCCGGTAATTGCAACAGTCAACGGACAGACATTGCATAACCACGCATACGGAACAACACCTCTCAAAGAGGGTCAGATGTTTTTGCTTGATTCAGGTTGTGAAAATGCGATGCACTATGCCGGTGACCTCACAACAACTATGCCTGTAGGCAAGCAGTTTACCGAACAGCAACGTGCTGTATGTAATATACTCCGTCGCGCACACCTTACTGCTGTAGATAATATCAAACCGGGTATAGAATACCGCGAAGTACATAAGTTGGTGCTTACGGAGATTGCAAAGGGCATGATAGACTTGGGATTGATGAAAGGCGATCCTGTTGAGGCTACCATCAAGGGTGCCACATGTATGTTCATGCCTCACGGTCTCGGTCACATGATGGGACTCGATGTTCATGACATGGAGAATCTTGGCGAAGTGAATGTGGGTTATGAAGAGGGACGCACAAAAAGTCCGTTGTTCGGCTGGAAATCGTTGCGTTTGGCTAAGGCTCTTGAACCGGGATTTGTCTTTACAGTAGAGCCGGGTATCTATTTTATCCCCGACCTCATTGACAAATGGCGTGCCGAAAAGCAGTTTACCGACTTTATCTGTTATGATAAGCTCGATGCGTGGAAAACATTCGGTGGTATGCGCGGTGAAGAAGATTACTATGTATTTGAGGGCGGTGCGCGTCGCCTGGGTAAATATAAGCCGATGTCACCCGAAGAGATTGAAGAAGAACATAATAAGTGATATAAACAGAATGAGCATCCAGCCGGATGCTCATTCTATTTATTATGAAATTTTAATCTTATAGCAATTTCTCCAATCTCTCTCTCATCACCTTTTCTGCTCCAAGGATTATGTCCTCTACAATAGCTGCTGCCGGCTCAACCTGTTTTATCAAGCCTGCGCACTCTCCTGCCATGTAGCTTCCGTTCTCGTCACCTTCCTGTACGGCTTTGCGCAGTGCGCCACCGCCGAATGCAAGAATCTCCTCAGGTGTGACATTGGGGTCTGTCTCCATTTTTGCAAAATTGCGTGAGAATGGTGTCTTGAGTGAACGTACCGGGTGTCCCTGTGATTTTCCTGTCACAATTGTTGATATATCTGTTGCCTTCACGAGTTTTTCTTTGTAATTCTCGTGAGCTGTACACTCTGTTGCTGTGATAAAGCGTGTACCCACCTGCACACCTTCGGCACCGAGCATAAATGCCGCAGCGGCTCCTCTGCCGTCACATATACCGCCTGCCGCAATGACCGGGATTGAAACGGCATCTACTATCTGTGGAATAAGAGGCATAGTATGCAATTCGCCAACGTGTCCGCCCGATTCTGCGCCTTCGGCAACAATGGCATCAACACCGGCTGCCTGCATCTTTATGGCATGAGCAACGCATGCGATTACAGGAACAACTTTTACGCCATTCTCTTTCCACATTGGCAGATATTTTGCAGGTGAACCGGCTCCGGTTGTCACAATCTTTACACCCTCTTCAACAATCATGTTGGCAATCTCTTCGGCATTGGGGGCTTGAAGCATTATGTTTACACCAAAAGGCTTGTCTGTAAGTGTCTTACACTTGCGAATTTCGTTTCTTACAGCCTCTGTTCCGGCGTTAATGGCAGATATTAGTCCTAATCCACCGGCGTTGGATACTGCAGCTGCAAGTTCTGCATCGGCAACCCATGCCATACCACCTTGAAAAATGGGATACTTTATCCCGAGTATTTCACATACTCTGCTCTTAATCATAATCTGTTTTTGTATTAAATGAATTTTTAGTCTCCAACACCTTCGAGGTGACGGAAACGGTTGACGAACCTCAATCTCTTTTTTCGCGTGTTGATTTTAGGGTGGTAACTGCTACCATGCTTTCTGCGGCTCAGTTTTATCAATGCCTTATAGCCAAACGCTACAATTAAAATGCTACCTATTACTATCCATACAATCATAAGAAACAAGGTTGTTAAGGTTAATAATCGGGGGTTCTAAATCTCTTTGGTGCGCAATTTAGCGAAAAGTTTTAGAAAAACAATGCCGGTATAACGGAGTTTGTAAAAATTAACATTGCAAATTTGTTGAATGATTGTTAAAATGAAATGATTTTAAGATGGTTGATATTTTTTATCTGTTTTGTTATGGTTATTTGTTATACTTTTCCTATTTTTGTAAAGAATTCGTTATCGAAACAAAAATCCATTAACATATATGATTCAAACTGTTGTCAAGCGCGACGGACGTATCGTCGGCTTTAATGAAGAAAAGATAATTACAGCTATCCGTAAGGCTATGCTCCACACCGACAAAGGTGAGGATATGTCGCTTATCCGTCAGATAACCGACCATATTTCTTTCCGCGGCGATGCACAGATGACCGTGGAGGCTATTCAGGATATGGTTGAGCTTGAACTCATGAAGAGTAGCCGTAAGGATGTTGCTCAAAAGTATATTGCTTACCGTAACCAGCGTCGTATTGCCCGCAAGGCAAAGACTCGTGATATCTTTCAGGAAATTATCAATATCCAGTCAAATGACGTTACTCGCGAGAATGCCAATATGAATGCCGACACTCCGGCTGGAATGATGATGAAGTTTGCCAGTGAGACAACAAAACCATTTGTCGATGACTTCCTGTTGAGCGAAGATGTTGTGGATGCAGTACGTCACAACTATTTGCATATTCATGATAAGGACTACTATCCTACAAAGAGCCTTACATGTTGTCAGCATCCGCTTGACAATATCCTTATTAACGGTTTCAATGCCGGTCATGGTGAGTCACGTCCGGCAAAGCGAATAGAAACAGCAAGTATCATTGCATGTATCTCAATGGAAACAGCCCAGAATGAGATGCATGGAGGTCAGGCTATACCTGCATTTGATTTCTACCTTGCGCCGTATGTTCGCACAAGTTTTATCGAGGAGATAAAGGCAATAGAGGAGTTGACCGGAGCTGATTATTCTCATCTATATAATAAGGAGGTGGAAGATTATATTTCACAGCCTCTTGATTTCTTGAGCGGTGATGAACGCATCATGCAACATGCTATAAACAAGACTGTTGCGCGTGTGCATCAGGCAATGGAAGCGTTTATTCATAATATGAATACAATCCACTCCCGTGGAGGAAACCAGGTGGTGTTCAGCTCTATCAATTATGGTACTGATACTTCTGCCGAGGGACGTTGTATTATGCGTGAGCTGTTGAATAGTACGTATCGTGGAGTTGGTAATGGTGAAACAGCAATTTTCCCTATCCAGATATGGAAAAAGAAACGCGGTGTAAGCTATTTGCCAACTGACCGCAACTACGACCTCTACCAGCTTGCTTGTAAGGTTACTGCACGCCGTTTCTTCCCTAACTTCCTGAATCTTGATGCTACATTCAATCAGAGCGAGGAGTGGAGAGCCGATGACCCTAAACGATATATTCATGAGGTTGCAACAATGGGTTGCCGTACACGTGTCTATGAGAACCGTTTTGGTCAAAAGACATCAGTTGGTCGTGGAAACCTATCATTCTCTACAATCAATATTGTGCGTCTTGCGATAGAGTGTATGGAGGTTGCCGACAAGGAACAGAGAATTGCAATGTTCTTTGCAAAACTCGATAACCTGTTGGAAATTACAGCCCGTCAGTTGCATGAGCGTATGGAATTCCAAAAGACTGCTTTTGCAAAGCAGTTCCCACTTCTCATGTCATCTTTGTGGTTGGGTTGTGATAAGCTGAAACCTGGTGATACCATTGCACCGGTTATAAATCAAGGAACTCTCGGTATCGGTTTCATTGGTCTTGCAGAGTGTCTTGTAGCACTTACTGGTAAACATCATGGAGAAAGTGAGGAGGCACAGGAACTGGGAGTACGCATCGTTACATACATGCGTGACCGTGCAAATGACTTCTCTGAACAGTATCAGCACAATTACAGCGTCTTGGCAACACCTGCCGAGGGTCTGTCAGGACGTTTTACACGTGGTGACCGCAAACGCTTTGGAGTTATCGAGGGTGTTACAGACCGCGATTATTATACAAACAGTAACCACGTTCCGGTATATTACAAGTGCAGCGCACGCCGTAAAGCGGAAATTGAGGCTCCTTACCACGATTTGACACGAGGCGGACATATCTTCTATGTAGAGATTGACGGTGATGCAACCCATAATCCCGAGGCTATCATGCGCGTAGTTGATATGATGGATCAATACAATATCGGTTATGGCTCTGTCAACCACAACCGCAACCGCTGTCTTGATTGCGGTCATGAGAATTCTGCAAAGAATCTTCAGGAGTGCCCAAAGTGCGGCAGCAAGAATCTTGACAAGTTGCAGCGTATCACCGGTTATCTTGTAGGTACAACAGATCGTTGGAACAAGGCGAAGCTTTCTGAACTTAACGATAGAGTAATACACGAATAATAAAATGGCAACTATCTCCATACTGGATATAGTGGAGGATACCACGGTCGATGGGCCGGGATTCAGGACAACCGTCTATTGTGCCGGTTGTCCTAATCGTTGTCCCGGGTGTCATAATCCGCAGTCGTGGGATATCGCAAACGGCAAGGAGGTTGATATCGAGGATATTCTTGATGTGATTCTTGCCGACCCATTTGCTGATGTAACCTTTTCCGGTGGTGACCCAATGTTTCAGCCATCCGGCTTTGCGGCATTGGCAAAAGCTGTGAAGGAACGCAGTGGCAAGAATATATGGTGTTATACCGGCTATCTGTTCGAGGATTTGCTGGGCAATGTTCAACAACGGGAATTGTTGAATTATATCGATGTGCTTGTGGATGGACGTTTTGTTGAGGTGTTGAAAGATGAAACTCTTCGTTTCAGAGGTAGCAGTAACCAACGTGTGATAAATGTGTCGGAATCACTGAAACGTGGGAGTGTTGTTTTGTTGGATATATAATTTCCTCTTATGGCTGATAATTATCTTGAGAAAAGAATGGAGGAATTCCGTTCCGTTGTTGGCTCTGCTCCTGCAAAGGCTAAAGGCTCTTTGTCGTCTCTTTTACTTAAAAACCGCAGCACACGTGGCTTTGACAACTCTTTCAAGGTGCGTAAGGATCAGCTTATGCGTATTGTGTCTGTCAACAACAAGATTGCTTCGGCAAGAAACCGTCAGGTTCTGCGTTTTTCTCTTGTGACCGAAGAACGTGCCCATCTTGTGCTTCCTCATATAGCCATGGGCAGTGCATTGAGCGAAATGAAATTGCCGCTTCCGGGAACGGAACCAAATGCTTTTGTAGTTATCTGTTCTGTTTGTGAACCGCATGCGAGTACTTATGTGGATTTGGGTATTTCTGTTCAGAGTATGCTGTTGCAGGCGGTGGAGATTGGGCTTAACGGTGTGTGTCTGATGTCGTTTGATAAGGAAAGAATAAAGGAGAATCTCTCGTTGCCGTATGAACCGCTTATGGTGTTGGCAATAGGAAAGAGTGCTGAGAATATCAGGCTTGTAGATATGCCAAAAGGTGGTGATTGCAATTATTATCGCGAGAATGGTGTTCATTATGTGCCCAAACTATCAATCGACGACCTTATAATCGAATAGTCTATGAAAGAGAAAAACGGGCGTCTTTTGTCTTTGGATGCTTTGCGTGGTTTTGATATGTTCTTTATAATGGGTGGAGGTGCTCTGTTGCTTTCGCTCTCTTCGTTTTTGCCAGATAATATTTCTGCTGTTATTGCTGAGCAGATGGGGCATAAGGAGTGGCATGGTTTTGCTTTCTATGACTTGATATTTCCTCTGTTTCTATTTCTTGCAGGTGTCTCGTTTCCGTTTTCTCTTTCAAAGATGGGCAAGAACAAGTCACGCATGTTGTTTAAAATTCTCCGCAGGGCTCTGATACTTCTCTTTTTGGGTGTCTTGTATAATGGCTTGCTGAATTTCGATTTTGAGAATCTGCGTTATGCTAGCGTGCTCGGGAGAATAGGTCTTGCATGGGCTGTTGCTGCATTGATATATCTCTTTGGCGGTAAAAAGGTGTCTATTGCGGTTTCCGTTATTCTGCTTTTGGGCTATTGGGCTTTGCTTGCTCTTGTAAAGGCACCCGATGCTTTGCCCGAGATAGATATATATTCTATGGAAGGTTCAATAGTGGGATATATCGACAGGCTTTTTCTGCCTGGAGCTTTGCATTTGGGAATACACGACCCGGAGGGGTTGCTATCTACCTTACCGGCTGTGGTAACAGCTATGGCGGGAATATTTACAGGTGAGTTTGTTCGTAATAATAAAGTAAAGGAGTATAGAAAGGTTGGCATAATGTTATGCGCTTCTTTGCTTTTGCTTGTTATAGGTTATCTGTGGGGAATGGTATTCCCTATCAATAAGAATCTTTGGACAAGCTCTTTTGCGCTTTTCGCTGCAGGTTGGTCGTTATTGCTCTTTGCGATGTTCTATCTTGTTGTAGATGTCGTTGGACTTAAGGGGTGGTCATTCTTTTTTCGGGTAATAGGAATGAATTCAATAACTATATATCTGTTACAGCAGTTCGTAGATTTTCATAAGCCGGTGCAGACTGTTTTCGGTGGTTTTATCTCCCTTTTTCCTGAACAATATTATCCGTCGCTCTATTGGTGCTGCTATTTACTCGTGTGCTG